>JAWLDL010000015.1:0-15695 GCA_041686675.1 Spirochaetia bacterium
GTCGGTCCGCCCGAACTCGGCGGTCATCTCCCGCGGGTGCAGGAGTACCTGGTAGAGGGCGGCGGAGGTGGCCGCCGCGATGCGGTAGATGTTTCCCGGAAGAATCCGCTTCAGCCGGGCAGAGACGTCGGTGACGAAGGCATCGATCCCCACCGAGACGATGTTGAACGCGTGGAAACTGCGACCCCGCGCCGTCTCCACCCGGACCGAAGGGATCCCGCTTACCGTCCGGCCGGAGAGCATCACACGCAGCGCCGTTGCGAGGTCCGGCGAATCGGCGCCGTCGTTGCCACTTCCGAGCGGCAGGCGGAACACGGTGGTGCGCGCCTGCACCGAAGGGTCGGCGCTCGACAGAACGCTCAGGATCTCACCGTGGGTACCGTCACCGCCGAGGCTCACGATAACACGCTGGCGATCGGGGTCAACGTTTGCAAGCAGGATACGCCGTGCGATCTCGCGCGCATGGCCGTGGTACTGCGTGAAGTGATAGTGCACCACCAGGGCCTCGCCGTCTCTCTGTGCGCCCTCGATGCCCGTCGTGAATTCCGAAAAAATGCGGCGCACCCGTTTGAATCGGCCCCGGTGCGCAAGCGCGCCGGCGCGGACATTGATAACGATATCAGCGGTGAGCTTGCGGCCGGGAACGGTGTGGGAGTACCGCAGAATCCGGGCGACCCGTTCTGCAATGTCGAGATATGCGCGCATGCGGCTACCCTGTTTCGGCGAGAATTTCCGGCAGAGCATACACGTCTTCGACCCCGTCGACAAGCACTCCGCTCATCCCGAGCTCCAGCGCCGGCGCGATGTCGACATCGTAGCGGTCTCCGATCATCATCACCTCCCCGGCGGCAAGTCCCAACGCGGAAAGGCCGGCACGAAACGGCTCGAGCTCGGGCTTGGAGACAAGCGTGTGGTCGAGGGCCACGATCGTCGGGAAGATCGAGCCGACCCCGAGGATATCGAGAGTGCGGCGCGCGATGTCCTCGGGGTTGTTGGTGAGGGCCGCCAGTGCGAACCGTGCCTTCAGCGTGGAGAGCACCTCGGCGAGCCGCGGGTCGCGGCCGAGGTAGCGCTCGGGCTTGAGCAATCTGCTGCGCCAGGCCACGTTCTGCTCCATGCTCACGCCGAACTCGAGAAAGGTATTTGCAAGCGATGGGCGTCGCCCGCGCTCGGCGGCGAGACGGTCCTGCACCTCCCGCACCTCATGGCGCACCTCGTCATAGCTTCGGCCGAGCTCCATTGCCAGGCGCTCGGTGAGCGATTGTTTGTGCGATGCGAGGTAGGCGGCGTGGTCGTAGAGGGTGCCGTCGATATCGAAGAGAAGCCCGCGGGCGCCCGCGAGCTCACCGTAGCGCCTCATTGCCCGCCCACTCCGTCGAGAAGCATCTGCGTGTAGGGCCGCTCCTCTATCCGGTCAGCTTCCACGCCGAACGTCTCGAGGGCGGCGCGCACCTCCTCGCCGGCCGCGGCACGGTCGGCATCGGAGGAGTCGTCGCCGAGGAGCCGCTCGATCTCGAGGAAGGTGCCGAGACCGTGCACGACCGAGAGCTCGACGGTAAGGCCGTTGTAATCATACTGCCGCCCCTCTTTGTGCTTGTCCACAAGCGGCGTGCAGCCGAGCCGCCGCACCAGGCCGAGAAACGCATCTTCCTCGGAGACCTCGAACTCGCGCTCGAGGTTCATCTCCACCGACTGATCGACGGCCTTCTGCTTGTAGGTGCACACAAGCTCATCTCCGTCCCGGCGCAGGCGAAATCGCTGCGGTCTCCACTCAGGGTCCGCGGAACATGCGGGCGCGGAGAAGTAGCGGTCGCGTTTGTCGAAGTCACGCCGATAGGTGCACCTCGCGTCGAGGCGCGTCTGCAGCTCCGTGGCATCGTCTACCCAGGCTTTGAGCTCCACCTCGTACATCGCGTCTCCGCTACTCGAACACGACCGTCTTGTTGCGGTAGGCGAGCACCCGATGCTCGACGTGCAGCCTCACCGCCCGGGCAAGCACCAGCTTCTCGAGGTTCTTGCCCTTCTGCACCATGTCCTCCACCGAATCGCGGTGGCTGACCCGCGTGACATCCTGCTCGATGATGGGCCCCTGGTCGAGGTTCTCGGTCACGTAGTGACTCGTCGCACCGATGATCTTCACCCCCCGCTCGAACGCCTGGTGATAGGGTTTCGCGCCCACGAAGGCCGGCAGGAAGCTATGATGGATGTTGATGATACGGTTGGGGAACGCTTCGACGAAGTGAGCGCTGAGAATCTGCATGTAGCGTGCAAGGACGACGAGGTCGATGCTCTCGCGCTTGAGAAGGTCGATCTGCTCGCGCTCAACCTCGGGCTTGGTCTCCTTCGTCACCTGGAAGTGGTAAAAGGGGATCCCGAACCACTCGGCCACATTCTCGTGATCGCGGTGGTTGCTGACGATGAGCGCAATCTCCCCGCCGATCTCCCCTTCCTTGTTGCGAAGCAACAGGTCGAACAGGCAGTGATCCTGCCTCGAAACGAACACCGCGAGCCGCGGCACCTTGTCCGAGAACTCGAGGGTGTAGCTCATCTCGAACTTGATCGCGATCGGCTCGAACGCGGCCCTGATCTTCTCCGGCGGCAGGGTAAAGTCGGAAATGTCCCACTCGATGCGCATGAAGAAGGTACTCGACTGCTCGTCGTCGTGCTGGCTCGAGTGGATGATGTTCCCGTTGTAGGTGTAGATGAAATGCGACACCTCGGCCACGATGCCCCGCGCGTCGGGACAGGACAGAAGAAGAACGGCTCGAGGTGTCTGCGCCTGTGATGACGTCATGAGAGAAGGCTCGATCGCCTACTTCTTCGCCTGGTTTGCCACAGCCTGTGCGGCTTTCTCGGCGGCTTCGGCGTCACCGAGGTAGTAGTGCTTTATCGGCGCCAGGTTCTCGTCGAGCTCATAGACCAGGGGAATACCGGTGGGGATGTTGAGCTTGGTGACGGCCTCATCCGACATATCGTCGAGATACTTCACCAGCGCCCGCAGGCTGTTGCCGTGGGCGGCGATGACGATGCGCTTGCCCGACACGATAGCCGGCGCGATCGCGACACGCCAGTAGGGCAGAAAGCGCGCGACGGTGTCCTTGAGGGACTCGGTGCGCGGCAGGTCGGACTTTGGCACGTCGAAGTACCGGCGGTCCTTCCCGGGGAAGCGATCATCGTCCTCGGTCAGGGCGGGCGGCGGGACATCGTAGCTTCGGCGCCACTGGTGAACCTTCTCCTCACCCTCCTTCTCGGCCATCTGGGCCTTGTTGAAGCCCTGAAGAGAGCCGTAGTGGCGCTCGTTCAGCCGCCAGTGCTTCTCGACCGGTATCCAGGAAAGCCCCATCTTGTGAAGTACGATATCCAGCGTTCGAATAGCACGGGTCAGCACCGAGGTGAAGGCGAGATCAAACTCGTACCCCTCTTCGGACAGAAGACGGCCTGCCTCCTCGGCTTCGGCTATGCCCTTCTCCGACAGATCCACGTCGGTCCATCCGGTGAACAGGTTCGACTTGTTCCACTCACTCTCTCCGTGTCGTACGAGTACGATCTTGTACATGCGGCCTCCAGATTTCGATTGTGCGGCAGAAAGCCTACCGGCGCATGCCGGCCGTGTCAATCCGCGACGGAACGGGTGTCAGGACTCGTTCGAGTCGTTTGCCTCGATGTCACGCATGATGCTCTCGAGGGTATTCCAGGCAAGCATGGCGCACTTGATGCGCACGGGGTACTTCTTCACCCCCTGCATGGCCTCGAGATCGCCGGCTTCATCGGGAAACTCCGGGTCGGCATCCTCGAGCAACATCGAGCGGTACTGCGAGACGATCGCCTGGGCTTCCCCGACCGACTTCCCGCGCACCGCGTCGCAGAGCAGGTTCGCCGAGGCGCAGCAGATGGAGCAGCCCATGCCCTGGTAGGCGATGTCGGCGATGCGGCCGTTTTCGGCGCGCACGTGGAGCTCCATGTCGTCTCCGCAGGAGGGGTTCGCCCCTTCGGCGTGGTGCGTCTCGGCATCCACTTCCCGCTTGTTCCGCGTCGATTTGTAGTTCTCGAGAATGATCTCTTTGTAGATATCGTCTTCGATGCTCATCCGAATACATTCCTCACCCGCTCGATGCCCTCGAACAGGCGGTCGACCTCGGCGACGGTGTTGTACAGATAGAACGACGCCCGCGTGGTGCCGGGTACCCCGAAGACCTGCATGAGCGGCTGCGCGCAGTGGAACCCCGTGCGCACCGCGATGCCCTCCTGGTCGAGGATTGCGCCGGTGTCGTGGGGATGTACATCGCCGAGGTTGAAGGAGAACACACCCCCGCGGACCGATACGTCGGCCGGACCGTACACGGTGAGATCATCATACTCGGCGGCGCGGTCCATCGCATGGGCGAGGAGCTTCTGCTCGTGGCGATGAACCGCCTCCATTCCGACCGTCTCGAGGTAGTCGATGGCGGCAGCGAAGCCGATGACACCTGCGATGTTGGGCGTACCGGCCTCGAAGCGCTCGGGTAGATCCTTGAAGGTCGTGCGCTCTTTTCGCACCTTCACGATCATGTCGCCGCCGAGGATGAAGGGATCCATGTCCTCGAGCACCTCGGCGCGGCCCCAGAGCACGCCGACCCCGGTGGGACCGAGCATCTTGTGGCCCGAGAAGGCGAGAAAATCGGCGCCGATGGCGGCGACATCCACCGGCTGATGGGACACGAGCTGTGCCCCGTCCACCAGGGTGACCGCGCCGACCTCTTTCGCCCGCGAGAGAACCTGATCGAGCGGCGGCATGAAGCCCGTAACGTTGGACATGGCCGTAATCGCCACGAGCCGCGTCTTCGCCGTGATGATAGGTTCGAGCTCATCGAGGCGCAGCCGTCCATCCGTCGGGTCGGCGGGTATGAACTTCAGGGTGGCGCCGGTGCGCTCACAAATGGTCTGCCAGGGCACGAAGTTCGCGTGATGCTCGATCTCGCTCACCACGACCTCGTCTCCCGGCCCGAGGTGCTTGAGCCCCCAGCCGTAGGCAACCGTGTTGATTGCCTCGGTGGTACCGCGGGTGAAGATGACGTGAGAGTCCTGCGGCGCGTGTATGAAGCGTGCGGTGCGCTCACGCGCCTCGTCGTAGAGCATGCTTGCACGCTCTGAGAACTCGTACACCCCGCGGTGAATGTTGGAGCCCATCTCGGTGTAGTAGGCAACCTCGGCGTCGATGACCGACTGGGGTTTGAGCGAGGTCGCGCTGTTGTCGAGATACACGAAGGGTTTTCCCCGCATGGTGCGAGACAGAATGGGAAAGTCCCTGCGAAGACGCTCTGTATCGAGAGCCGCCGAGGCCTGCTCGACGGCATTCGTGGTATGTGTGGAAGACATCTATCTGTGCTCCTCGGACCGCTTATCGCGATTTCCCGACTGCGGCCCTCGACATTAAGGGTACTGCGCCGCTCGGGCGGTGGTCAACGAGCCGAGGTCAGAGGTCGAGATAGAACGCGTCGTCGGGCAGCGCGCCGCCGATCGAGGCCGGGTCGAAGTCGCGGAGGACCGAAAAATACTCCTCGAGGCGCTGCCGCGCCTCCCCCGCGCCGATGTACCGGATATTTGCCCGCGGGATCGCCTCGGCTGCCGAGGCGGCGGTGAACCCGAGCTCGTTTTCCTCGATGAGTCGGCCGGCGGCGCGCGGATTCTCGTTCACCCAGTCGACAGAGGCCTCGTACTGCTCGAGAAATGACCGCACGAACGCAGGGCGCTCCGCCACCAGGGAGTCCTTCACCACGAGTACGCCCATCGCAATAAACGCATCCTCGCCCTTGAGATCGCGCCAGACTTCCTGGAGATCGATCTCGACGCGTGCGGTGTCGGAGGCATTTACAACCCTCGTCACGAAGGGCTCGGGCAGTACCGCGAGGTCCGATCTCCCGGCGATGACGAGCTGGGCGAGCTCTGTGTGATTGTAGTAGCGAAGCTCCACGTCGGACTCCGGGTCGACGCCGTGCTCACTCAACAGGTGCCGCAGGATGATGTCGGGGTTCGCCCCGCGCGCGGAGGTATCGATGCGTGCGCCGGCGAGCTCGGAGAAGGAATCAACCTCGGGTCCGGTGGAGACGAGATAGAGCACCCCGAGCGTGTTGACAGCGGCGAGCTGATACGGCACCCCGCTGTTGTAGAGCTTTGCGGCCACGTTGCTCGGGAGGGCGGCTATGTCGACCTCGCCGGAAAGCACCTTGGAGACCAGGACGTCCGGAGCACCGCTTACCGCGTAGTCGACGTTCACGCTGTCTCCGAAGGACGGCTCCTCGCCCATGAGGCGGATCATCCCCATGCCTGTGGGGCCTTTCAGAACCTCGACGCTGACATCGAGCGGCTCGGCTGCTTCCTCGGAGAGGGAAACTTCGCCCTGACCGGTCGCCCCGACCATCGCGGCGGTTACGAGAAAGACGACGAATATGAAAAAGATGCGCGTCGGCATCGCTGTGCGTTTCGGCATCATGATATACCTCCTGGAAGAATCTGATGGTGGTAGAACTGTCAAAAGAGATCGGTTTCGGCGCGGTCGAGGCTCCAGCGTTCCTGTACCGCCTGCTCGTAGAGCTTGGCGTTATCGGGGTCGTTGGCCATGACGATGCCGGCCAGGATGTCGTCGCTGAAGTAGAAGGCCCGATATCTGGAGCCGTTCTCGAACTCGAACTCCTCCATCTCGGCCATATCGAGGGCCCGGGGTTTGTTCACCGAGAAGAAGTAGCTGCCGAAAACCTCGGCACGGAATCTGAACGGACGGAAATCGTACTCTTCCTCTGCGCCGGCGGCGTTGGTGCCGGCAATGTGTCCCTGATACTCTGCCGAATGCCAGAGCCAGGTCATGTGGCCGCCTTCGTGCTCGGCGGCATCGCCGGCGGCGAAGATGTCGGGATTGCTCGTGCGAAGGCTGCGATTCACGCGAATACCGGTTGCAGTGGCGAGACCCGCCTCCGCCGCCAGCTCGTTTCGCGGTCGGATTCCTGCGGCGAGGATGATGAGGTCGAAACTCCCGGAGTTTCGGATCATCGAAACATTGTACCCCCCCTTCTTCCGGCGCTCGAAGGAGAGGATCTCCTCCTGGAAATGCAGGCGAACACCGGCGTCGGCGAGAAGTGACTCGAGCATCTCCGCCGCCCGCAGATTCAGCTGCCGGGGCATGAGCTGAGGCGTCGCGCCGACGAGCGTAATCTTCTTTCCCAGACGGTGCAGCTCCCAGGCGATTTCGACACTCAGAACTCCCATCCCGGAAATGAGCACCTTCTTCGCCTTGCGGGCCGCCTTCATGATACGCTCCGCATCGCGGGCACTGTGGAGCACGAAGAAAGAGCCGGTCTCCCCGGCCGGAATCGTCCCCGGAAACACGGGGGCGCCGCCGGTGGCCAGAACGAGTTTCCCGTAGGCGTAGCGATTACCATCCGCGTCCTCGACCTCGTGGGCATCAGGATCGACGGCGACGATCTTTCGATTCGTTTCGAGGTCGATTCGCCGCTCCTCGTACCACTCGGCCGGATATATGGCGAGCTCGTCGGTCTCGAAGCCGTCAACAATCCGTTTGGAGAGCTTCGTCCGACGGTAGGGAGCCCGGTCCTCCTCACTCAATATGAGTATCGAACCGTGTTCGTCCCGCTCGCGAAAGGCCTCGGCGGCGGAAACCGCGGCGATTCCGCCGCCCACTATCACAAGATCGTGTTTATCTGCCATTGACGTGTACTCCGCAACTTGCTGAATAGCGCACCGTCGGATATACTACCTGAGTAAATCATAATTCTCAACATTGTTCTTGTGAAAGGATCTCCCCATGGCAGACCTCACGACGTCATATCTCGGGCTCGAACTGAAGAACCCGGTCGTCGTTTCGAGTAGTGGAATAACCCGAAATGTCGAAGGTGTGTTGCGCTGTGCCGATGCCGGTGCCGGCGCGATCGTCCTGAAATCGCTCTTCGAGGAGCAGATCGAGTCCGAAGCCGAGCAGGAGCAGGAGGCGACGGAGGTGTCGATGCACCCCGAGGCTGAAGACTACATCCGCCAGATGGGAAAGCACCTCGGTCCCGACGATTACCTCGCGCTCGTCGAACAGGCCAAGAAAAAGACCGATGTGCCCATCATCGCCAGCCTCAACTCGCGCACGACCAAGTGGTGGGGGAACTACGCCAGGCAACTCGAACAGGCCGGCGCCGATGCCATCGAGCTGAATATGTCCATCATGCCACGCCGCTTCGAGGAAAACGCCGACCAGGTTGAGCGCCGGTACGTGAACATCGTGGACAAGGTGCGCCGCCAGACCTCCATCCCCCTCGCCGCGAAGATCGGGCCGTTCTTTACGGCGCTTCCCCACTTCACGACCGAGCTGCGAAAAGCAGGTGTGCAGGCTCTCGTCCTCTTCAACCGTTTCTATCAGCTCGACATCAACATCCAGACCAAAAAGCTCGCCCCCGGCTACATGTTCAGCACGCCGCAGGAGGTATACCTTCCCCTGCGCTGGATATCGATCCTCCATCCGGAGGTCGGCTGCGATCTCTCAGCCTCCACGGGCGTACACACCGGCTCCGAAGCCGTCAAGCTGCTTCTCGCAGGCGCGAAGACCGTACAGGTCTGCTCGACCCTCTACAAGAACGGCATCGACCGCATCGGCACCATCCGAAGCGATATCGAGCGATGGATGACCGAGGCGGGATACGAAACCATCGATGATTTCCGCGGTATGCTCAGCCAGTCTCAGAGCGGCAGCCCCGAGGCCTACGAGCGCCTGCAGTACATAAAGGCACTCACCGGCGTTTCCTGAGATCATCCCAGGATCCGCTGCGCAAAGCGTACGATCGTGTGCCACAGCCGCTTGAGGAATCCTGCACGTTCGACCCCGGTGTCGGTAACGAGCTCAACACGGGTGAGCTCCTCGTCCCCGAGCCGGTATGACACGGCACCCACGGGCTGCCCGGCCTCGATCGGTGCGGTAAGCTCTCCCGCACTACTCACGGACACCGTAACATCCTGCTCGCGTCCTCTGGGCACGAGGACCGCTGCGGGCGCCCCGTCGGGGACCACCGCAACCTCATCGGCTCTCCCTTTCCAGACTCGAAGCGGCGGCTGTTGCGGCACCGCCGGCTCAAGCCGCCGGAACTCATCGAAGCCGTAATCGAGAAGGACGGCCGCGTCCACCGCCCGCCGGCGTGCCCCTTCGGCCACGCTTGCCGCCCGCACGCCGAGTACGACCGCAATGAGGCGCCGCCCGTCACGCTCGGCGGTCACCGCGAGGTTATAGCCGGAGGCATCGATATAGCCCGTCTTGAGCCCGTCTACACCCTCGTAATCGAAGAGAAGGGTGTTGCGGTTCTCCTGCCGCACAGAGCCCCCGATCATCACCGAGTTGAAGTTTGCTTCGGTTGGATAGAGAATCGTGCGTTTTGAGTAGATATCCTCGAGTGTCTCGGGCCAGCGAGTAATGTGACGGCGGACGAAGTCCGCGTACTCCCGCGCGGTAGTCCGATTACGCGGCGAGAGACCGGCGGGGTCGTTGAACCGCATGACCTCGTAGCCGAGCCGGCGTGCCTCAATGTTCATCATCTCGACGAAGGCGGGCACCGACCCCGCGAGTTGCAGCGACACGGCCACCGCAGCGTCGTTTCCGGAGGCAACCGACAGGCCCTCGAGCAGCTCCGCAAGACTGACACGCTGTCCGGGGCCGAGAAACATCAGCGAAGAGCCCGGCGCCATGTTCCGTGCCCATGCGGCCTCGGGCACTTCAAAGGCTTCGTCGAGGGAGATTGCTCCCTCCCGCGCAAGCTCAAGCACCAGATGGATCGTCATGATCTTGGTGAGTGAGGCCGGGGGTATCACCCTGTCGGCCTGCTTCTCGTAGAGGACGGTACCGGTCTCATAATCAATGAGAATGGCGGCCTCCGCCGAGAGCGACGGCGCAGGGGTATTGCTGTCGGCGATCCATTCCGGCAGGCGGGGCAGGTCCCGGGCACCGACGGAGGTAAGCACAAAAAAAAGCAGCAGCACGGTCAGTGCCGTCCGCATTACCTTTCCGACTCGCACAGTGGAGCTCCTGGTTTTCTACGTTGCTTTCGTCTGACAATACTTAATTGCCGTCGCTGTGGCAAACCGGCCGGCCGTCTGTCACCTGCTGCGCCGCCCCCTTTCGCAAAGTCGGGCTGCAGGTAAAATGGGCCTCCCATGGAGGATCATATGCCCGGCGAACAACGACCCGCTCTTGCGGAATCCATATACGCAGCTCTCTTTTCCGGCCTCATTACCGTGGGCGCCTACATCGCGGTGCCCCTGCCGGTGAGTCCGGTGCCGATCGTTCTTCAGAACTTCTTCGTCCTGCTCGCGGGGCTGCTGCTGCCACTGCGGTGGGCCGTTGCATCAGTTGCGCTCTACCTCGGACTCGGGGCAGTGGGGCTCCCGGTGTTCTCGGCCGCCCGCGGCGGCCTCGCGCACTTTGTCGGGCCGACCGGCGGGTACCTCGTCGGATTTCTGCCTGCCGTGGCGGTCTGTGCCCTCATTGCCGGGCCGGCCGGCGGCGGGCCCGCCGGCGCCGGGGACGCCGGCGCCCGGGCGGGGAGCCGAGCCGTCCGGGACACGGCCGCTGCGGTCGCGGCGACCGCCGTCGTCTACGCGCTCGGAACGCCCTGGCTTGCCCACGTCATGGACCTGTCCCCGGGCGCCGCAATTGCCGGCGGGATCCTACCCTTTCTGCCCGGTGATGCACTGAAGATCGCGGCTGCGGTCGTGGTCGCACGGATTGCGCGGCCGCTGCTTCGTGCGCGCGTTGGCGGAACGGGAGGTAACGGCCGGTGAGCAGGGTCACCGCCGCAGGCGTTACCGTGCGCGCCGCAGACGGCAGGACGCTCCTTGATCGCGTCGATCTCTCGCTCGCCGCGGGAGAGCTCTGCATCCTTGCCGGACGGAACGGCGCGGGAAAGACGCTCCTTGCACGCTGCCTCGCGGGAATCGTCACACCCGGCGAAGGCACGGTCCACACCGAGGGAGGCCGGCCGGCGCTCGTGTTTCAGGATACCCGCAGCCAGGTGCTCGGCCAGACCGTCTCCGACGACGTGTCGATGGGACCCCGAAGCGCCGGTCTCTCCCACGCCGCTATCGACCAGCGTGTGGTGGAGGCCCTCGAGCGAACAGGCCTCACCGGGATGCGCCGGCGCGATCCCTTCACCCTCTCCGGGGGCGAACAGCGTCGTCTCTCCATTGCGGCAATGCTTGCACTGCGACCGAACCTGCTCATCCTCGATGAGCCGTTCTCGAGCCTCGACTTCGAGGGTGTGAAGAGCGTTCTTTCGGTGGTTCTCGACCTCCACGCCGAGGGCTGCGGCATCGCGGTCATCACCCATGATCTCGGCAAGCTCGCAGCGCACGCCGACCGCCTCGTGCTACTCGATCGGGGGAGGGTGCACGCGGACGGAACCCCGGCGGACGTGCTCGCGGCCGCCCCGGCCTGCGGGCTGCGCCTCCCGCGGGGGCCGATCGGGGAGATGTCATGGCTGCGATGACCGGGTTCGCCTACGCGCATCGCGACACGCCGGTCCACGCCCTCGACCCGCGGGTCAAGCTCCTCGCCCTGGCCGCCTTCTCCATCGCGGCCGTCGCCGTCGTCCCCTGGTGCGCGCGCGCGGTGCTCGCAGCCGGCCTCCTCGCCGCCTTCGCCGCCGCACGCGCCCGCCCGTTGCAGGCCCTCTTTGCCGCGCGCCTCTTTCTCCTCCTCGCCCTCGCGGTGGTCGCCACACACAGCTTCGCGGGCGGCAGCTTCACCTCCGCCGGTGCACTCGACGGTGCCCGGGTTGCAGCCGGCTTTCTCCTCGTCGTCCTCGCCGCGGAGCTCACCCTGCAGACAACGCCGGCGGGCCGCGTGGCGGATGTGTTTCACTGGCTGCTTCGGCCCATACCCGGCGTGAACGCGGGCCGCGTGGCTCTCATGGCCGGCCTCGCGCTGCGACACGTCGTGATCCTCGGCGATCTCTACCGCGGACTCTCCGAGGCAATGGCGGTCCGCGGAATCCGGCTCCGCCGCGCACCGCTTCGCCGCATCCGCATCCTTGCGATATCCCTCATCCGCGAGACGGTCCTCGAGGCGGAGCAGACCACCGATGCCCTCATCGCCCGCGGCTACTCCGACGACAGAACGCCACCGGCCTTCGCGGCGGGCCGAGGAGACGCGGTGGCCGTCGTGCTGGTGGTCGCCCTCATTGCGGGCGCTTCTGCAGTCGCGCTCCTACCCGGTCCATGATTTCCGGCGGGATGCCGTGGCCGCCGTCGAACTGCATGAACTCGCCCTGCCCGCCCGCATCCTCGAGGATGGCAAGCAGCCGCCGGGCACCCTCGAACGGAAGAATGGGATCCGCGGTGCCGTGGGACTGAAAGAACTCGAACTGCGGTGATCCCGAGAGTTCCGCCCGCCACCGCTCGGAAGCAATGACCGCGCCCGAGAAAAGAAGCAGGTCCGCGGGGCGGCGGCCGGCCTGCACGCTTGCCTCCACCGCCACCATCGCCCCCTGGCTGAACCCGCCGAGAACGACGGACTCGAAGGCCACCCCGAGGGAATCGACGAGCTCGAGGACCTCCGCGCCGGCCTGCCGAAGCCCCTCGGGATCCATGCTTTCGAGCCGGTTGAAGTAACTACCCTCGAGGGCGCCCGCGATCTCGGTGTCGTTTCGGGGAAACCACGCGCTGCCGAAGGCCGTGCCGCCGTAGCGGATGCGGTAGGGGGCCTGGGGGAAATGCCAGGTGTAGCGGCCGGCGGCGTCCATTTCCGCGCCGAGGGGATAGAGGTCTGAGGAGTCGGCGCCGAAGCCGTGGAGGATCACCACGGTCTCCGCGCCGCCGCTGCGGGTTCTGTAGTCGAGCATAGGGCTATCCTGCAACACGCTCGCAGATACCGCAAGGGCGCGACACCCGGGGACGCGGCGGCGCCACCGGGCGCGACGCCCGGAACGCGACTGCGGCGCCGAAAAAGCGAATCATGACCCTTGCGTTCCGAGCCGACACTGGATATAGTGTGGGGTACACGCTTAAACGGGGCGGGAGCCATACTGGGAGGGCGCCACATGCAGTGTCCGCGCTGCAAGCAACTCGAGGACAAGGTCATCGAATCGCGCTCACTTGCAAACGGGCGCAGCATTCGCCGTCGTCGCGAGTGCCTCGGCTGCGGGTATCGATTCACCTCCTATGAACGCATCGAGGAGAAGCCGCTGATGGTGATCAAGAAGAGCACCGGGCGGCGCGAGCCCTTCGATCGGGGCAAGATCGAGAAGGGCATCCAGCAGGCGGTGCGCAAGAGACCGGTCTCGCAGCTGGACATCGAGAACATGCTCGATGAGCTCGAAGAAAACGTGATGATGATCGGGCGAACCTCGCACGAGATCAGCTCGTCGGAAATCGGAAAGATGGTGCTGGACAAGCTCTACCATCTCGACCGGGTTGCCTACGTGCGATTCGCCAGCGTCTATCGCAACTTCGAGAACGTCGAGGAGTTCATCCAGGAGATCGAAACGCTCTCGGGCATGAACGCCCCCGAGGAGACAGGGCAATGAGCACAACAATGAACTGGAAGCAGTTCCTGGAAGAACACCACGAGCACCCCGATCCCGTCCGAAACGTCGTAAAACGCGACGGGAGGGTGGAACGCTACGACAGGGAGAAGATCGAGGCGGCCGTCACGCGGGCCTTCGAGGCGGAGGGGCTGATGGGGGACGCGGCACGCGAACGCGTGAAAGCGGTCGTGGCGGCGGTGGAGGAGAAGCTCGCCGCGTTCATGCAGAAGCGGCATCCGAACTCCGCGCCGGCAATCGAGGAGATACAGGATCTCGTCGAAACGGCACTCGTGGAGGCAAACGAGGCACGTGTGGCGAAGGCCTACATCATCTACCGCGCCCGCCACGAGGCCATACGCGACACGCAGAAGCTGATGCTCGACATCAACACGACGATGGACGGCTATCTCTCCCAGTCCGACTGGCGCGTCAACGAGAATGCCAACGTCAACTTCAGCCTCGGTGGTCTCATTCTGCATAATTCCGGAACGATCACCGCCAACTACTGGCTGAAGAACATCTACCCCGAGGAGGTGGCGGCGGCCCATCAGAACGCCGACTTCCACATCCACGACCTGTCGATGTTCTCCGGCTACTGCGCCGGCTGGAGCCTCAGGCAACTCATCGAGGAAGGGCTCGGCGGTGTTCCCGACAAGATCACCTCAAAGCCGGCGAGGCACCTCAATACCCTGATACAGCAGATGGTGAACTTCCTCGGCATCATGCAGAACGAGTGGGCCGGCGCCCAGGCCTTCTCCAGCGTCGACACCTACCTCGCCCCCTTCGTCAAGGTCGACAGCCTCGGTCTCGAGGAGGTGAAGCAGGCGCTTCAGAGCTTCGTCTTCGGGGTGAACACTCCCTCCAGATGGGGAAGCCAGGCACCGTTTACGAACATCACCATGGACTGGAACGTGCCACCGGATCTCGCCGACAAGCCGGCGCTGGTTGCAGGCGAGGAACAGGCCTTCACCTACGCCGACTGCCAGCCCGAGATGGACATGATAAACGAGGCCTTCATCCGGCTTATGATCGCGGGCGATGCGAACGGGCGGGGGTTCCAGTATCCGATTCCGACCTACAACATCACGAAAGACTTCAACTGGGACTCGCCCAACGCGCAGCTTCTCTTCGAGATGACCGCGAAGTACGGCACGCCCTATTTCCAGAACTTCATCAACTCGGATCTCGATCCGGGTGACGTGCGCTCGATGTGCTGCCGCCTGCAGCTCGACAAGCGCGAGCTCAGAAAGCGTGGCGGCGGCCTCTTCGGCTCCGATGAGTTCACCGGCTCCATCGGCGTGGTCACCATCAACCTGCCACGCATCGGATATCTCGCCTCCGATCGGCAGGATTTCTTCACCAGGCTGAATCACCTCATGGATCTCGCGGCGACCTCCCTCACCATCAAGCGCAAGGTCATAAGTCGGCTGCTCGACGCCGGGCTCTTTCCCTACAGTGCCCGCTACCTCCAACATCTCAACAACCACTTTTCGACGATCGGGCTGGTGGGCATGAACGAGATGCTGCTGAACTTCATGGGCGTCGACCTCGTTGATGACGGCGGCCGGGCCTTCGCGGTGGAGGTCCTCGAACACATGAGAGACCGCCTTGCCGACTATCAGGAGGAGACCGGCGACCTCTTCAACCTCGAGGCCACACCGGCGGAGAGCACCTCCTACCGCCTGGCAAAGCACGACAGATATCACTACCCGGATATCCGGACGTCGGGAGACACGGAGCCGTTCTACACGAACTCCTCCCAGCTCCCGGTCGATTTCACCGACGACGTGTTCGAGGCGCTGGACATGCAGGATGACCTGCAGACCAGGTACACCGGCGGAACCGTCTTCCACGCCTTTCTCTCGGAAGCAGCCGAGGACTGGCGCGCGGCGGCCAGGCTGGTAAAGGGCGTCGCCGAGAACTACCACCTGCCCTATTTTACGATTTCACCGACCTTTTCGGTCTGTCCGATACACGGCTACCTCGCAGGCGAGCACCACACCTGCCCGAAGTGCGAGGAGGAGCAACGCAGCGAATTGCAGCAGAGAATCATGGAGCTCGAAGCAGAACGAGAGCGACTGGGAGGAAAGAGATGATGGAAGATACAACGAGAGACGTAGAGAGCATTGACAGGGAGATCGAGGCGCTGAAGAG
>JAWLDL010000016.1:0-15648 GCA_041686675.1 Spirochaetia bacterium
GCATGCCCGAGCGGATTGTCCGGCAGCGCCGTGACGAACCTCGCGCTCTCGCCGAGGGCGACGAGCCCCGCGGCCACGTTGGCCTCCGCCCCGGCAAAGGTGACCTCGAGACTTCCCGGCATCACCTGTGAGAGGCGCTTGTGCGGCACTGCCTCGAACCGCGCCATGATTTCTCCGAATGTCACAACCGTCGACATGATCAGCTTCCCCCCTTCTGTGCGACGCCGTCCGCTATTTTGCTCGCCGCCTCGGCGTTCTTCGAGATCGTGCTCCAGTCCTTTCGTGCGATCAGATCACCGTTCGCGAGCCAGGAGCCGCCCACTGCAAGGACCTCCGGACGCGAGAGGTAGTCGCCGAGGTTGTCCTCGTTGACCCCGCCGAGCGGAATGTACTTGAGGCCGAGAAACTTGTACGGGCCGTTCAGCGACTTCAGATACTTCGCGCCGCCGAGATGCTCGGCCGGAAACAGCTTGAGCAGCCGATGCCCGCTCTCCACCGCCGCCTCGAGCTCCGAGGCCGTGGCAATTCCGGGAACGAACGGCAATCCCACCTCCCGCGCCGTGGCAGCCACTCGCGGATTGTGACCGGGGGCAAGCGCGAAGGCACCGCCGCGACGCACCACCTCATGACACTGATCCGGGCGCAGCACCGTTCCCACCCCGATGAGCATCTCCGGCACCTCATCGGCGATGCGACTGAGGGCCTCGAGCGAGGCGTTGGTTCGCAGCGCGAGCTCTATACCGCCCACCCCGCCGTCGAGCAGCGCGCGTGCGGTCGGCACCGCATCCTCGGCATTCTCTATGGTGAGGACCGCAAGAACGCGATTCTCCCCGATTCGCTTTTCGATTCCGTTTGTCTGCATGACTGTCGATTACCTCCCGGTCCCGGCCGCCCGGTATAACGTAAATATTGAAACGCTATTTCATTTTTGGTGGGTGATCGAACGTGTGTCAAGAGTGAGGTATCAAGAAGCGTGTTGGTGGAGTTCGAATAAATCGTTGCAGGAGGGGAAAATTCGCGTGACTCGGGCTGTCTGACGAAATCGGGCAGCGCATTTTGCCCGTAAGCAACCGCGCCGGGGGGACTTGCGCCTGCCCCCACCAACACGCTTCTATATACTTCGGGCTGGGCGGACTGCTGCGCGAGAGCGAGCAGCCCGCGAAACCCTCGAGGTTCACTGCGCTGAACGGATTTCGGGCTGGGCGGATTTGAACCGCCGACCCCCTGTCCCCCAGACAGGTACGCTAAACCACTGCGCTACAGCCCGTTGATGTGAGAGTGCATAGTAATATGGCCGGCGCACGGGTGTCAACTGAAGCCGTTGCAGCACTTACGGGCCCGCGTCGCCCCCGTCCAACCCGTCACCCCCCTCGGAGCCCTCCGACTCCTCCGACTCCCCCGAGCCCTCATCACCCGGTCCGGGGTGCGCGGAACTCAGCATCTGCCGGTGGAGGTAGTCCTTGCGGTAGAGCATGTCGAAGGGCACCTTGTAGGCGGCTTCGATGGTCTCGCGGCTGAAGAGCTCGTCGGTGGCGCCGAGCTGCATGCCGCCGCCTTTGGAGAAGAGCAACATGTAATCCGAGTACTTGCGGGTGAGCTCGAGGTTGTGGGCGGAGTAGTACACGCTGGTGCCGAAGTCGGCGGCGAAGCGGGTGAGAAACTCGAAGGTTCGCTCCTGGCGCGCCGGCTCCACGGCGAAGACGGGCTCGTCGAGAATCACCAGTCTGGATCCGTAGAGGACGCTGAAGCCGACGATGGTACGCTGGAGCTCACCCTTGCTGAGCTCCTGGGTGCGCTTATGAAGAAAGCCCCCGAGCTCGAGCTCCCGTTGTGCATCCGCGAGGAGGCCCTTTGCGCTTCCTTCCTGGTGATAGCCGTTCTCGAAGACGAACTCCATGAGCTCGCCCACCGGCTCCTCGGTCTCGAACTCCATGTTCTGATACACGAAGGAGACGTAGCGGTTGCGCTCCATCTCGAGCTCGGGGTCCACGGCAGCGCGGGCAAAGTCCGCGGTATCGCGATCGAAGAGTTGCACGCGCCCGGCTGCCGGAAAGAGCCGCGCGCCGGCGAGCAGAAGCATGGTCGATTTACCGGTGCCGTTCTCACCGACGAGGGAGAGAACGCCCGACGGCAGGTCGATCGTGAGGCCGGAGAAGACCTCGGCAACATCCTCGGGACGCTCGACCGCGCGGAGGGCATCCGGGTCGTCGGGGGAGCCGACGCCCTCCTCGGGACCATAGTAGAAACTCACATCCTGAAACGAGACAATCGTATTCGACATTGGGTTACTCACCTGATGCGGCAGCGCCGCGGCGCTCCTTCTGCTGCTCCTGATACTCCGCGATCGTGCTCATCGGAGGTCGCTCTTCCTCCACGATCTCGTGCTCGACCGACTCGAAGACCTGATCGTGGACCTGAAACTGCCTGAGGATGGAGCTGGTGTCGGGCAGCGTGGGAACGATCTCAAGTTTCTGCGCGCGATTGAGGAATGTCTGGAGAATCCCGAAGGCCATGCGACCGAGGCTGCGCGTCGGCTGGTTCCGGTGAACGCGCTGGTCGAGGTCCGTCTGCCCGAATGCCGACATGCCCCAGCGGGTGTAGACATCGAGGAGGTGAGAGGTCTCCACACCGTAGCCGATCGGAAAGGGTATCTCCTCGAGGACCCCGCGGCGTACTGCGTACTCACCGGAGAGCGGCTGAATGACGGCGGTGAGCTCGGGAAAGAACAACGAGAACAGCGGCCGGATCAGGATTTCGGTCACACGCCCGCCGCCTGAGGGCCGCACCCCCTGCGATGAGGCAAGCGGCCGGTCATAGAAGGCCTTCACGTACTGTATCTCATCGCGGAAGATGAGCGGCGCGACGAGACCGTAGACGAAGCGCGGGTGGATGTTCTTGATGTCGGCATCGATGTAAACGATGATGTCGCCGGAGAGCTGGTAGATCGCCTTCCACAGATTCTCGCCCTTGCCCTTCCTGGCCTCGAGTGACGGAAGGATATCACTTGCGAGGTAGGTATCCGCGCCGAACGACCGTGCCACGTCGAGCGTGTTGTCGTCCGACCCGGAGTCGATCACCGCGATCTCGTCCACGAGCGGATAGCGCATCATGAGCTCGGAGCGGAAGATCACCACCTCTTTGCCGATGGTGGCCTCCTCGTTGAGGGTGGGAATGCACAGCGAGATGGAGAGGTTCTGCTTCTCCTTCGCCTCGACGAGGGCACGAAGGTCCCGGAACTGGGAGTGGTGAAAGGTGTTGTTCTTCAGCCAGGAGTCGATGTGACTCTGGACGGGGTTACTCATCGCAGCACCCCCTGTCGAGGGCCACGATGAGCCCGACGAGCTGGGCGACGCCGCGCGAAATGGGTTCGATCTCCACGCGTTCGTCCTCCTCGTTGATGTTCTCTCCGTCTGTCAGGCCGATGGTCACCGCCGGGATTCCCTTGTCGATGAACGCCGAGAGCTCGGAGGTACTCGGCGTGATCCGCGTATTGATATCGAGCCGCTTGAGGATCTCACGCGCATGGTCCGCAAGGGGATGGGAGAACTTGATGCCGCCGGGCTGGCGCCGCGAGAGCACGTTGAACTCGACCTCGGCCCCTGTCTGGGAGGACACCTCGGCGGCGATATCGCCGATCCTGTTGGCAAGGTCCTGCACCAGATCCCCGGATTCGCTTCGGATCTCGAAGCGAAGCGACGCCTGGGTCGGCGTCATGCTGAAGGAAGCCCCGGCCTCGATGGAGCTCAGAACGATGGTCGTCCGCGGCCTGCGCGGGAGCGGGATCTCGAGCATGCGATTTATGATCTCGTTGATGTTGACGATCGCCCCGCCGGCCCCGAAGCGTGTCCAGTCGTACTCCTCGGGCACACGGTACTGTATCTCACCGCGGAGCATCCCGATGGAACCGTAGCTGAGGCGGCCGAGTTTCACGCCCTCCACACAAATGCCCGAGGACACCGGGATGTCCTTGTTGTTGAGGAAGAACCGGATGCCCTCGATGTCTCCGCGGCCGATGCTGCGCGAGGATCCCATGAGCACGAGGTTCGAGTTGAGCTTGATATCGAGCTTCTCGAGAATGAGCGGGAGCGTCGCCACCGCAGCCACGCCGAGGCTGTTATCCCCGACCCCGGGACCGCCGACGAAGTCGGGCTGTATCACCACATTGTGATCGACGAGCTCGGAGAATGCGGTGTCCATGTGAGCGACGATGAGGATGTTCCGCTCGGGATCCTCGCCCGGGAGAATGCCGAGGGCGTTGCCGGCCTCGTCGGTGGAACAGTTCTGAAGTTGATATTCGTTGAAGCGCTCGAGAAGGAAATCCACCCGTCGCCGCTCATGGAAAGTCGGCGACGGGATCTCCGCAACCATCACAAGGTTGGTCAGGAGGATCTCGGTAAGCTCGTCGATGCGCTTTTCGAAGGCCGGAAGCTCGTCGAGGATCGCCTCGAAGCCCTGCTTCATACGGAATACCTCGCCGGAGATGAATGATTGATCGTACCGCCCTCACAGTACCCCGGGCACCCGCGAGGAATCAAGCTCATTCGTCGTTCCCGAAATCCACCTCCGGCACTTCCATGTCTTCCTCTTCCACCTCGAAATAGGTCCTCGCCTCGAAGCCGAGTTGCGAGGCAATCATGGCTGTGGGGAAGGTGCGGATACGCGTGTTGTATTGTCGAACGGCCTCGTTGTAGCGGCGTCGGGCTACCGCAATGCGGTTCTCCGTGCCGGCAAGCTCGTCCTGCAGCCGGATGAAGTTCTCGTTCGACCGCAACTGGGGATAGTTCTCGACGATCACCAGAAGTCGACTCAACGCCGACTGCAGCTCGCCGTAGCTCTCCGCCGTTTCCTCAACCGACTCCGCGCCGGCCAGCCGGGCACGCGCGTCGGCGATGGAGGTGAAGATCTCCTCCTCCTGCTCGGCGAACCCGCGAACGGTGTTCACCAGGTTCGGGATGAGGTCGCTGCGACGCTGCAGCTGGTTCTCGACCTCCGACCAGGATGCGCTCACCTGCTCATCCATCCGCACGAGGGTATTCCGTGCACCCACGTACCAGGAAATCAGCGAAATGATGATGACGACGACCACGGCCGCGATGATGAGGCCGGTATAGGAACGTTTCTGTGCCATTTCTTCTCTAACTCTCCTTCACACTACCGTATTCCAGGTGACGCTGTTGCGCCCCCGGTGGTGGCGGCCGCGGCGGCCACCGCACTCAGAAGCCTCGGGAGGCGCCGCCGCCACCGAAACCGCCGCCGCCGAAACCTCCGAAGCCACCGCCGCCTCCACCGGAGCCGAAGCCACCGCCGAAAAAGCCGCGGCCGCCGGTGAGAAACAGAAGCGGCCAGAAAAAGCGTCCGCCGCCGAGAAAGAACATCAGAAGCAGCATGTAGATCAGCCTGCCTCCGCCGCCCCCGGAGGAGGTGCCGCGGTTGGAGCGGGCCGCGGGCGCCGCTGCGCCGTACTCGCTCAGGTCGACCTCGTATTCCTCGGCAATGATACCGGCAACCTGCTGCATGCCGGCATAGAGGCCGGCGCCGTAGTTGCCCTGCCGTAGCGGCGGCAGCACGGCGGTATCGAGTATCTCGCCGGCCCGCCCGTCGGGGATGGCACCTTCGATACCGTACCCGACCTCGATGCGCACCTCACGCTCCTCGAGCGCGAGGACGAAGAGCACGCCGGAGTCCTCCTCCGCACCGCCGACGCCCCACGCCGAGGCGAGCCGTATGGCGTACTCCTCCACTGTGGCGTAAGGCTCCACGGTATCAACCACGGCAACGGCAATTTCGGCGCCGGTTGCCTCCTGCACCGCCTCGGCGAGCGCCCTCATCCGCTGCTCGTCCCCGGAATCGATCACCCCGGCAAAGTCGTTGACGAAGCCCGAGGGCTCAGGCAGATCCTGTGCCACGGCCGGGGTTGCCACCGCTCCGAGGAGCAGCGCCAGCACCAGCGCGGCCGCCCCGAACGTCAAAACGTGCACTGCCGGATGCCGGCCCGCGCCGCAACCACGCGTCGCACGCAAAGCACCCCGCCACTTTCCTGCGCGCAGAGCCCTCATGCTCAACTCTCCATCCGGTCGACCGTCTCGACGAGATCCGCGAGCCGAAGGAGAAGTGCCTCGGCGAGGCGGACGGGATCGGCGGACTCCCCGTTTCGGTAGGAAACCAGCTCCATGAAGGGCCCCGACTCCAGACCGAAGGCGTCGTTGACGGAGGAAATGAGGGCATCCGGGGTGGTCGGCACCGGGTCTACACCCTTGAGGCGCAGCAGACCGCGAAACACGGCCGCGACGGGGCCGTACCATCGCTTGAGCTCGCGCCCGAGGAGGCGGCGCCGGCCCCGGGCGGCAAGGACGAGCTGCCGGAGGCTGATGAGGTTGCCGCGCATCTGGTGCTCGAGCTGGTGGCGCAGGTTGCGCCGGTCGACGGCGAGCGTGGCCGTGGGGTCCCCACCGTGGAGCACGGTGTGACGCGCGGCAATGTCGAGATACTCCATGGGAAAGACATCACTCGAGCGGGCGAACTCCCCGGAGGTGAGAATGAGCGGGGTGATGCGCCGCTTTCGCATCATCCCTCCGGCCGACTTCGCAAGCCGCCCGAGGGCGTCGGGATCGGGCTCGGAGAGGAGCACGAGCACGTTTACGTCGGATGTACCGGGATGGAAGTTTCCTTCCACGTAGCTTCCGTAGAGCACCACGGCGTCGAGTCGCTCACCGAAGGCTTCCTTGAGTTTCGCGAGAAAATCCACCTCAACCGCATGTTTCAGCCGTTCGGCCGCACTTGGCATACATCACTCCTGCGTCTGAATCACCCCGAAGATACTCACGCGGGCCGCGCGAATCAATGTGAGCCGTTGACGTAGCGGCCGGGCCCTTTTAAGATGATGGAGTGCGAGCGCCGGCGCGGCCGGCGCGCCACCTGACAGTAAGCTGAAAATCAAGGAGCGACACATGGCAAATCTTGAAACGAGCTATATGGGTATCGACCTCAAGAGCCCGCTCGTGGTCGGCGCGTGCAGCCTCACCGCCAACATGAAGGCAATAAAGAAGATTGAGGAAGCAGGCGCCGGCGCGCTTGTCATCAAGTCTCTCTTCGAAGAGGAAATCCAGCTCGAGAAGTACAAGATGGAAGAAGACATCGAGATGTACGACGACTGGCATGCCGAGATGACCGACATCTTCCCGGAGATGGAGCACTCGGGCCCCGAAGAGCATCTGATGTGGGTGAAAAAGACCAAGGAAGAGGCAAGCATTCCCGTCATCGCCAGCCTCAACGCCGTGAATCACGACACCTGGGTGGAGTGGGCCAAGCGGCTCGAGGAGACCGGGGTCGACGGCCTCGAGCTCAACTTCTTTTCCACTCCGACCAACTTCGATGATAACGCGAAGAAGATCGAGGACGATCAGGTCAACGCGCTTCGCGACGTGAAGAAGGCCGTGAAGATTCCCGTGTCGGTGAAGCTCAGCCATTTCTACACGAACCCGCTCGAGCTCATAAAGCGCATGGCTGAAACCGGCGTGGACGGATTCGTCCTGTTCAACCGGATGTTCCACCCGAGCTTCAACATCGAGAAGGAGGATCTCTCCTACCCCTTCAACCTTTCCCACCCGAATGATCACCGACTTCCCATGCGATTCGTCGGCATGCTTCACGGCAACATAAAGGGCAGCCTCTGCGCATCCAATGGCGTCCACACAGCCGAAGACGCGGTCGAGGTCCTGCTCGCCGGCGCGGACGTATTTCAGGTCGTCAGCACCCTCTACCAGAACTCCATCAGCGTCATCGAGGAGTTGAACAGCGGGATCTCCGCCTGGATGGATCGCAAGGGCTATCATGCCATTGGAGACTTCCGCGGCAAGCTCAGCGCGAAGAACACCGGCGGCAAGAGCGGATATCGACGTGCCCAGTACGTGAAGATGCTCCTCCACGCCGATGAGTACGTCAAGCGTCCGAAACTCATATAACGGACGACGCATGACAATCGGGAAAGAGGCCTTCGGGGAGTCCCCCGAAGGCCCGGTCGAGCGCATCACCATCGAGAACGCGCGCGGAACGCGCGTAGCCGCCATTACCTACGGTGCCATCATAACGTCGGTACTGTTGCCGGATGTCTCCGGCACCCGTACGGAGGTGACCCTCGGCTTCGACGACCTCGAAGGCTATCTCGGCAAGCATCCGTATTTCGGTGCAACAGTGGGCCGCGTCGCCAATCGGATCGCAGGTGCGGCGTTCAGCCTCGACGGAACCACCCACCGCATCGACGCCAACCAGGGCGAGAATACGCTCCACGGCGGCACCGACGGGTTCCATCGCAAGCTGTGGACGGCGGAGCTCTTCGGTGAGAGCGAGGAAGCCGGTGTGGTCTTCAGCCGGACGAGCCCCCACGGCGAGTGCGGCTTTCCCGGGAATCTTAAGGTCTCGATCCGTCTCTCCCTGTCCGAAAAGAACGAGCTCGTCCTCTCCTATGAGGCGACCACCGACAGGCCGACCGCCGTCAATCTGACCAACCACGCTTACTGGAATCTCGGCGGGAAGCCGAACGAGACCATTCTCGGCCACGTGGTAACCCTCGACCCCGACCACTATCTCCCCACCGGCGAAGGTCAGATCCCCACCGGGCGCATCGCACCGGTTGCCGGTGACCCGCACGATTTCCGGCAGCCGAAACCCGTCGGCAAGGACATCGGCGAGGCGGGAGAGGGCTTCGACGAGTGCTATGTCTTCGGGGACGACATCGGCGAGCGCCGGTCCCGGGCGGCGATGGCATCAGAGGAGCTCCGCCGTTTCGCACGCGTGGAAGACCCCGAAAGCGGCCGGACCATGGAGGTCCGCAGCACGATGCCCGGCATACAGTTCTACACCGGTAACAAGCTCGAGGGCGCGCCGGCCCGCGACGGGGGCACGCTTGTGAAGCACGCCGGGATGTGCTTCGAGACGCAGTTTCTGCCGAACGCGGTCAACGAGCCCGGTTTCCCATCACCCTTCCTCTACCCCGGGGAGACCTACCGACACACCACGGTGCACCTGTTCGGGACCCTCTGAGGTCTCCGGCCGCAGCTCGCCCTCGAAGGGCGCGAGCACCCGGTCGAGCAGCCCGTGAAGGCGGGAGATGGCGATGCCGTAGTTCGTCACCGGGACCCCTGCGGCAACCGCCTCGTCGAGGCGACTCAGCATCATCTTCCGCGTGAGCATGCATGCCCCGCAGTGGATCACGAGTGCGTAATCCCCGATGTCGTCGGGGTAGCCTCCGCCCTGCACCGTGATATCGAGCTCTTTTCCCGTGTACTGCCGCAGCCAGCGGGGGATCTTCACGCGACCGATGTCGTCGGAGTGGGCATGGTGAGTGCAGGTCTCCGCAAGTAACACGCGGTCACCGTGCTCGAGCCGATCGATCATGGCCGCGCCCTCGACGAACCGGGCAAGGTCGCCTTTGAGGCGCGAGAAGAGCACACTGAAGGTGGTAAGCGGTATCTCCGGAGGTATGGATCCGGCCGCCTTCTGTACCACCTGTGAATCGGTAATGGCGAGGTCGGGCGGCCGTTTCAGCTGTGACAGCGCCCAGTCCACCTCTCGCTCCTTCACGACCAGCGTGGCGGCGTCCGCGTCCAGGATCTCCCGGATGGTCTGAACCTGTGGCAGAATCAGTCGTCCCTTCGGCGCTTCGAGATCGATGGGGACGATCATGAGCACGAAGGAATAGCGGGAGATCATGTTCTGCAGCAGCGCGCGCTCCTGCTCGCGTTTGGTCTCGAGCACACTTATGAGCTCCCGCTTGAGCTCCTCCACACCGGCACCGGTCACGTTGGAAACCTCGAGCACCGTGATGCCCTCGGCGCGAAGTTCCGCCGTTACCGGCGCCTGCGCAGCGCGGCGGTCACGACCGGTCACGGCGACGAGAAGGTCCGTGCGGTGCTCGCGCAGGTAGCGGCGCTCCGCCTCGGTCATGGTTCCCGAGCTAACATAGAGGGTGATGTCGGCACCGCGCTCGGCGCGGCGGGTGCGGCTGACCCGTTGTGTGCCGAGGACACCCTCGTCATCGATGCCGGCGGTGTCGACGAAGACAACCGGCCCGAAGGGCAGGAGCTCCATTCCCTTGTACACGGGATCGGTGGTCGTGCCCGGCGTATCGGAGACGATTGCGAGCTCCCGGCCGGTAATGCGGTTTATGAGGCTCGACTTGCCGCTGTTGCGCGGGCCGAGCAGCACGATATGGGGTCTGAGACCCCGCGGTGTGTTAATCATCATGATCCTCCCCTGTCCTGTGCGCTTTCAGTGTCTCGATAACTGCCGCATAACGCCGGCGGAGCTCGGCGTAGCGGACCGGGTCGTAGCCGAGGCGGGTCAGGTTGCGCGTGGAGAGCAACTCCTCGCAGTCGGCCGCCGCCATGCCGAGCTCGCTCACGAGATACTCGGAAAGCGACATATCCCGGTCCCTCGCGGCCTCGACAATACGCTCGCACCCCGCATACCCGAACAGGGGCAGAAGGGCAACCACGCGGCCGTGGCTCGCCTCGAGGTTCCGCTCACAGCGCTCGGGGTCCACCTCCAGTGAACCTATGAGATCCCGCAGGGTTCCGGCGGCTCCGGCGAGCAGGCGGAGGCTCTCCCATGCCGTATGCGCAATGGCCGGGAGAAAGGCGTTGAGCTCGAGCTCGCTGCGGGCGCAGAGGCGGGTGAGCAGGCCGTGGTTTGCGGCGATGCGCTCTCCCGCCTGCACGACTGCCTCGGCCTGCACGGGGTTGACCTTGCCGGCCATGATCGAGGAGCCCTTCACCGGAGCCGGCAGCACGAGCTCCCCGATGCCGCCGTGCGGCCCCGACGCCAGAAGCCTGATATCGCCCGCGATGCGCTGCAGGCCCACGGCGGCGACGTTCACCGTTTCCATTGCCTCGAGAACCTGGTCGTAGTTGGATGTCGCCTCCACCGGATTATCGGCGCGCGTCACCGGATGCCGCGTCGTGCGCTGAAGATGACGAATGACCCCGAGGACGTAGTCCCGCGGAGCACCGAGACCCGTGCCGACGGCCGTGCCACCCAGGTTGACCTCTTTGAGGCGCTCCCGGGCTTTGAAAAGGCGCCAGCGGTCCCGCCCGAGCGTTCCCGCCCAGGTTGCAAATTGCCGGCCGGCGGTGGTCACCGTCGCGTCGCGAAGCTGCGTGCGTGCGGTCTTGAGCATATCCGCGTGGGCCCGCTCCCCCTGCTGTATGGCGGTCTGAAGCGCCTCGATCTCCCGTTCCGCCGGCTCGAGCATATCGAGCAGCATGAGCCGCAGCGCCGTGGGCATCACGTCATTCGTAGACTGGTGGAGGTTCACGTGATCGAGGGGATCGATGTCGGCCGCGCTCTGCTCCCGGACGCGCGCGGCGATCGCCTCGTTGAGGCTCATGTTCACGGCCGTCCCGGCGCCTCCCTGGTATGCGTCGAGATCGAAGTGGCTTCGTAGCTCGGCATCGGGAAGTGCGTCGAAGTAGTCGATCGCCTGCTCGACGGCCTGCGCCGCATCGGCACCGAGATATCCCCCGGCGGCGTTCGCCCGGGCACAGGCACGCTTCACGCACAGCCCCGCCCGTACGAGCTCGAGGGGAACCGTATAGGGCGAGACGCAGTACAGCGTCCGTGCCCGCGCGGTCTGCGCACCGCGATAGCGGTCACTCACAACCTGGCCATCCCCGACTTCACCGTCACGCCTTCGATGCTGCCGAGCCGTCCGGTCAATGCGCCGACCTCGTCCGCATCGGCATGGACGATCAGCGTGATCACCGAGATCCGATCGTCCTCGAGGTGCGGCAGTCCCATTCGTCCCTGTATGAGGTCTGCGAACCGGCTGAGCACCTCCTGCACCTGCTTGCCTCTGCGGTGCCTGTTCTCAACGACGATTCCCACGAACCCGTAGCGCTTTTCCTGGTGCGGATCACTCTCGGTCATTCTTCCTCCTCGCGAAATGCGGTGCGTCTCCCCACCGGTTGGCTTCGACCGGCCGACCCGTCCAGGCCACACGACCGGAGATGCATCCGGCGCACATAGTGCGGTCTTCGTCAACGCAGGCCTTCCCGTCGTAGAGCTGATAACCGGATCGCACGGAGACGGGGGTCACCACGGGCATGACGACGTTGGCGCCGCCCTGCAGGGCCCGCTCCCGCCCGAGGGCGTCGAGCGTCTGGAGAGCCGTCGTTGCGGCAATATTCACGTCCCGGAGAACGAGGCGGGTGAGCGCAATCATTCTCAGTGTACGGTCGAGGAGCAGCGCGCGCTCATCGTCGCTCACGCGCCGGCCGCTGCCCATGGGCGTCGAAGCGTGCGGCAGGTAGGGACCCATGCCGATCATATCCACCCCTTCGACGGCGAAGAAGCGAATGTCGGCGGCGAGGTCCCGGACGGTCTGTCCGGGAAGCCCGATCATGACGCCGGTGCCCACCTGGAACCCGGCATCGCGCACGGCGCGCAGTGCTGCGCGGCGATCGGCATATCGCTGCCCCGGCGGGTGGATCCGGGCGAACAGCTCCGGCGAGCTCGTCTCGATGCGCAGCAGATAGCGATGCGCGCCTGCTTCAAGGAAGCGCCGGTAGGTCTCGGGTGACTGTTCGCCCACCGAGAGCGTGATGCCGAGCCCCTCGGGCAGGGCGTCGCCTCGCGTCTCCGTCTTTATGCGCTCGAGCAGGCGACAGACGTAATCGATGAAGGCCGCATCTCGCCGCTCTCCCGCCTGCAGTGTCAACGATCCGTATCCGGCCTCCGCGCAGTGCCGGGCGGCGGCAAGGACCTCGTCCTTCGAGAGCGTGTAGCGATGAACGGTCCCATTGCTGCGGCGAATACCGCAGTAGAGGCAATCAGCGCGGCAGACGTTGGAGAACTCGAGGAGCCCCCGAAAGCGCACCGCATTGCCCACCTCGGCTCGCATGGTTTCGTCCGCGGCGGCGGCAAGCGCGGCGGTCGTGCGGGGGTCCGGATCGGAGAGGAGCGAGGCGAGTGCGCGTGCGTCGAGAGCGCGGGCCGCCTCGATGCGGTCCGTGAGCCGGGGGTGCTCTGTGATCCGGGGGAGCGCGGGGCGCCCTGAGCGCCCGGTTGAAGCGTTCACGAGAGCCTTCCTGACTTTCTAGATGTAGAGGTCACGTTCGCCGGCGCTCGTGCGCCGGTAGTAGTCGTCGAACTGCCGCCGCTGCGCCTCGCCGTTGAAGGCCAGTGATCCGAGCTCCCTGCGTATGAGCTCCTCGCCGATGCGACGGGTTTCCCCCGTGCCGAAGTCGTCGAGCCACTCGCGGAAGGTGAGCACCGCGTTGAGCTTGCAGAAATGCCCCTCCGTGCACGAGCGCAACAGGTGCATGATTCGCTCGCCGGTGCGGCCTATTCTGTATCCGGCGGTGCAGAAGCTCGTGATGAAGCCCTGCTGCGCCATGTCTCGAATCAGCTCGTCGAGGGATCTGGTGTCGCCGAGCATGAATTGCTGGCGTTCCTCGTGCTGGGCGTCTTTCTCCTCTTCACTGTAGGCGCCGATACCGATTCGGGTGGAGGCGTCCATCTGCGTCACCCCGCGGTGCACCGTCTCATCCCGGATCGCTGCGGTCTCACGGGCGGTGCAGATCATACCGGTGTAGGGCACGGCGAGCCGCAACACGGTGACGAGCTTCAGGAAGTCGGCGTCGCTGACCCGGTAACGGGTGTCGGTTGTCGCCGGCGCGTTCTGGGCGGGCTCCAGGCGCGGAAACGAAATGGTGTGCGGGCCGATTCCATCGAAGCGGCGCTCGAGCTCTCGCGCATGGAGAAGGAGCCCCATCACTTCGAATCGCCAGTCGTAGAGACCGAACAGCGCGCCGATTCCCACATCGTCTATTCCCGCCTCCATGGCCCGATGCATGGCGTACAGTCGCCAGCGGTAGTCGCTTTTCAAGTGATGCGAGCCGTGCACACGGCGGTAGGTTTCCCGATGGTAGGTCTCCTGGAAGACCTGGAACGTGCCGATGCCGACCTCCGGCAGACGGCGCAGATGGTCGATCGGCATCGGTGCCGCGTTGACGTTGACCCGACGGATGCAGGAGTGCCCGCCCCTGGTCTCCACGCTCTGTCGATACACTGTGTCGATGCTCTCGGAAATGTAGTCGATGTCCGATTCAGGGTGCTCACCGTAGACCACGATGAGCCGCTTGTGGCCGTGTGTGCCGGTGAGAGCTCTGGTCTCAGCGGCGACCTCCTCCATGCTCAGCTTGCGCCGCTCCATGCCGGTGTTCTCAGAGCGGAACCCGCAATAGGCGCAGTTGTTCACGCAGTGGTTGGACATGTACAGCGGAGCGAAGGTGACGATGCGGTTGTCGTAGACCTTCAGCTTGACCTCGAGAGCGGCGGCGCGCATCTCCTCGAGGAGGTCGGGGTCGTCCACATGGAGCAGCACGGCGGTCTCCTCCGGGGTGAGCGTCTCTATGTTCTTCGATTTGGCCAGAATATCGTGGACGCGGGCCCGATCGGGACGGCGGTTCTCCGCGAGTGTTCGGTGAATGAGGTCTTCGTCGATGAAGTCGGCGCCGTCCTCGAGATAGCGCTCGATCTCATCCGCTCGGATGATATCGGATTTGAACGTGGAAGTCATGGTTCCCCCTTCCGTCAGACTGCGTCCTCCGGAACAGTGTGTGGTTGCGGCGTCTTTCCCTCAGCCGCACCCTTCGCAGGGCGCCGCCTCAGTGTCGGACAGATCGAGTGTAGCAGACCCTGCCTAATCGGTCAATAAATATCGATACCGAACATAGCATCTCTCGTCCGCCCGCGCCTGCGGTGGGGGCCGTCCGGCCGCCGCCCCCGCAGGCGCCGCGGCACCACAAAAAAGGGCCCGACCGCCGCGTCCACGCTCAGGTGGACGGGCAGCCGGGCCCTGATGATTTCTATGCCTCACCGACAGCCGGAGTTCCCGGTGCCGGCGGCGGGGATGCCGGCGCGCCGGCGGGTGACACCGGCGGGCGCCGCGCTACCGCTTACTGATTCTTCGACTCGTCCTCTTCGTGTACGACCTCGTAGTCGGCGTCCTCGTAGTCCGCCGAGGCGCCCTGACCGTTGCCGCCTGCGCCGGCCTCGGGGCCCGCTCCGGCCGCTCCTGCGCCGCCGGCTGCACCGGCCGCGCCGCCGCCTTCCTGCTGGGCCTGCTGGTACACGGTCTGTGCCAGCGTGTGCGAGGCCTGCTTGAGGGCTTCGGTCTTCTGCTTGATGTCCTCGAGGTCTTCACCCTCGAGCGCCTTCTTCACGTCGTCGATGGCGCTCTGGATGGACTGCTTATCGCTGTCTGAGACCTTGTCGCCGTAGTCGGAGAGGGACTTCTCGGTCGTGTAGACCAGGCTGTCGGCCTCGTTCCGGGCCTCTGCCCGCTCCCTGGCCTTCTTGTCCTCCTCCGCATGCTGTTCGGCGTCCTTGACCATATTGTTGATCTCGTCCTCGGAGAGACCCGAAGAGGACTCGATGCGGATCTTCTGCTCCTTGCCGGTGCCGAGATCCTTGGCCGAGACGTGCACGATGCCGTTCGCATCGATGTCGAAGCTGACCTCGATCTGCGGCACGCCACGCGGTGCGGGCGGAATGCCCTCGAGATTGAACTCGCCGAGCAGTCGGTTCTCATGCGCTATTTCGCGCTCACCCTGGTAGACCCTGACGGTCACCGCGGTCTGATTGTCCTCC
>JAWLDL010000017.1:0-15625 GCA_041686675.1 Spirochaetia bacterium
AAGACTACGCCCTCCTCGTCGACTGCTACCGGAACGCTTCCGGCTTCATTCGCCGCGAGGGTAACGAGAAGCGGTTTGCGCCCCGCGATGCTTATCTGGAGGCGGTTGGGGAACACTTTTTCCACCGAGGCGGCCCGCACGGAGGGATGTGTCTCGAGATTACGGGCCACTTCGGCGGCATCGACGGCGAAATACGCGGGAGCCTGTTCGAGGCCCGCGAGGCGCAGAAGCTCCTCGTTGGCGAAGGCCACCTCGCTCTCCACCGAGATCTCGGTGATGTTCAGTTCGGGCGCAATCACGAAGTGGAAGGTGAGCTCGCCGATAAGCGCGAGCGCAAGGACGGCAATGAGCAGCATGAGTATCCGGCTGGTGCGGTCCCCGGCGCCGGACTCCCGGCCGCTCGCGCCGCGACCACGCGTGCGTGCGCGCTGCGCCGCACGGTCAGCAGAGCCTTCGTCCGTCCGCCGGCCGCCCGGGGTCCCGCGGCGCCTGCGCCCGGTGGTGCCCGTGCGCCCGGTGGTGCCCGTGCGCCCGGTGGTGCCCGTGCGCCCGGCGGTGCCCGTGCGCCCGGTGGGGCCCGTGCGCCCCGTGGAGCGAGCGCGCCCGGCACTGCCTGTCCGCCCGGCGGCGCCTCGGTCCAGTACGATATCAGCCACGAGCATCACCCCCTGCCCGGTCGGCGAAACGCGATATATTCAGCAACAACCCGCATATGATGAGTGTCATGAATACCGACGAGCCGCCCGAGGAAAAGAAGGGAAGCGGCACGCCGGTTGCCGGCACGAGCCCCGAGACCACCGCCAGGTTGAGCAGGGCCTGAAAGAAGACGGTGGAGGTGAGTCCGAATGCCAGCAGCGACACGAAGCGGTCCCGAGACTCATAGGCAATGAGATAGCCCCGGTAGGCAAGCATGCAGTAGAGCGCGAAGACCAGGACCACGCCCGCGAAGCCGATCTCTTCGGCAACCACGGCGAAGACGAAGTCCGAATGCGCCTCGGGAAGCCGTCCGATTTTCTGAGCGCTCTGACCGATGCCTTCGCCCCAGAGCCCGCCGCCCCGCAGGGCCGTTATGGATGCGAACACCTGATACCCCGTCCCGCTCGGGTCCCAACCTGGCTCGAGGTAGGACAGCAGCCGGTTCACCCGATGCTCGCGGCTGAGAAGCAGAATGATGCCCAGCGGCAGCGTCATCACTCCGAGGCCGATGAAGTATCTCAGCGGCACGCTGGCTACGAAGAACATCGCGAGGGCCACAAACACCAGGAAGAAGGCCGTGGAGAAATCATTCTGGACGTAGATGAGTGCGGCAAAGACCGCAACCACGATGATGGGCGGCAGGATGGCGTTGACCGGATCGTCCATCTGGTCCTGCTTCCTGCTGAGGATGAAGGCCAGATAGAGCACGATCGTGAGCTTTGCCAGCTCGGAGGGCTGGAAGGAGTATCCGAAGAGGAAGATCCACCGACGCGCGCCGAGGAACTCGGTGCCGACGCCCGGAACCAGGGTGAGCAGCATCAACAGGAGACTGACGAGGAGGATCAGCGGCATCTGCTTCTGCACGAGGGTCAGGTTGATGCGCGACGCGACAATCGCCGCCGCCGAGCCCAGCAGTACCCACAGCGCCTGCCTGCGAAAGAAATAGAGCGGATCGCCAAAGAGATTGTCGGCGCGGAAGTAGGACGATGAGAAGAGCATGGACACGCCGACGGTCAACAGAAGCACCAGTACCGCCAGCAGAACCGAGTCCATGGAATGCCTCTTTTCGACGCGCTCTACCGAGAATCGATTCATCGCAGCTTCAGTGTCGAGAGACTGAGGATTGCGAACAACCCGCCGAGGATCCAGAGACGGAGCACGACTTTGGACTCCGCCCATCCGATGAGCTCGAAGTGATGATGCAGGGGCGCCATCTTGAATACGCGCTTCCCACGCGTCTTGTAGGAGACCACCTGAATGATCACAGAGGCGGCTTCGAGCACGAAGACACCGCCGACGATGATGAGAAGGATCTCCTTCTTGAGCATCATCGCCATCACACCGATTGCCCCGCCGAGGGAAAGACTGCCGGTATCACCCATCATGATCTCCGCCGGGTGCCCGTTGAACCACAGGAAGCCCACACAGGCACCGACGAGTGCAAGAGCAAAGACCGAGAGCTCGCCGGCTCCCGCAAGGAAGGGAATCTGCAGATACTCCGCAAAGTCCACACGCCCGGCCAGGTAGGAGAGCGCGGTGAAGGTCAGGCCGACGAGAATCACCAGCCCCGACGCCAGGCCGTCCAGCCCGTCGGTGAGGTTGACGGCGTTGGTAGTACCCACGAGCAGCAGTACACCGAACGGAATGTAGAGAGCGCCGAGGTCAAGGATGGGCTGCTTGATGAACGGGATATAGAGCAGCGTGGCGTACTCGGTGCCGTTGAAGTACAGAAACAGGCTCACCGTCAGTGCGAGCACGATCTGGCCGACGAACTTCACCGAGGCCGCCATGCCTCCCGACTGCTTGCGGTAGGTCTTCAGCCAGTCGTCCACGAATCCGAGCAGGCCGAACCCGACCACCGAGAGCAGCGCAACCCAGGTATACACGGTGGAGATGTCCATCCACAGGATGGAGGAGACAACGATCGCGAGGATGATCATGAGCCCGCCCATCGTCGGTGTGCCGGCCTTGACGGAATGACTCTTGGGCCCGTCCGCCCGGATGGACTCGCCTGCCTCCCTCCGCTGTAGAAAGCGGATGATCGAGGGACCGAAAATGAAGCAGATGAGGAGCGAGGTGATCGCCGCGTAGGCCGCGCGGAAGGTGATGTACTGGAACACGTTGAAGGGGGTGAAGTAGCGCACCAGCGGATACAGAAACTCCGGCAACATGGACTATCCCCTCCCCTCTGTCAGGAGCGGCAGCAGCCGCTCGAGCCGCGTGCCGCGACTACCCTTCAGCAGGACAAGATCGCCCGCCTGTACGGTATCCGCAACGATGCGTGACAGCTCTTCGAAACTCTCGGCCAGGCGAGTCCGCCGATCCTGCCCGATCTCACTCGCCGCGGCCGCAAACTCCTGCCCGTAGAGAATGATCACGTCTGCGGCGGATGCTGCGGCCTCTTCGGCAACCCGCCGATGGTGATCATCGGCGTAGGTGCCGAGCTCGTACATCGCGCCGAGGACAAGAACTTTTCTCCCGCCCTCATGAGGCGTCTCGGCAAGCAGTCGGATTGCCTCCCTCATGGAGTCGGCGTTTGCGTTGTAGGAGTCCTGTATGACGGTAACAGCCCCGCGGTAGATCTCGCCGCGGCCGAACTCCGGGCGCACGGTCTCGAGGCCAACCTGAATCTCCTCGTCGGTGCAACCGAAGTACAGGCCCACTCGTATGGCGGCAAGCGCGTTCAGCACGTTATGCCTGCCCGGAAGCGGCAGACGGATCTCACGGCCGCGCCATCGCAGGAGCATGCCGTCTATACCGAGGGATTCCGCACCCTCGAAGTCCGGCGTGGTCTGTGGTCCGAAGAGCAGAACCGAGCCGGCAAGGTCTTCCTCGAGCATGGGCCTGAACGCGTCCGCCTCGTAGAGCACCGCCGTCTGCCTGCCGTCGAATTGCGAGAAGATCTTGCGCTTCTCGCGGGCAATACCCTCCTGCGAGCCGACCAGCCCGATATGCGCGGTGCCGATGTTGGTGATGACGGCGAGCTCGGGGCGAACGATGTCGGCGAGGACCTCCATCTCCCCGACGTGGTTCATGGCACACTCGAATACGCCGAACTCATGCGTCTCCGACACCTCGAAAACGGACAGCGGCACGCCGATTTCCGAGTTGTAGTTGCCCCGCGTCTTGAACGTGGGCACCTTCCGGGAGAGCACCGAGGCAATGAGCTCCTTGGACGTGGTCTTGCCATTGCTGCCGGTTACGGCGATGCGGGTAAGGTCGGGGAACGCCCTGAGCCGCTCGCGCGAGAATCGCTGAAGGGCGGAAAGCGGATCCGGCACAACGCACAGAGCCCCGCCGGTTTCGCCAAGGAGAGAATCGAGCGGGCCGTGATTCTCGGAGACGTAGCTACTGCGCACCATCGCCATCGCGGCTCCGGCCCGGAGCGCGTGCGCCACGAATGCGTGCCCGTCGGTATGCTCCCCCGGGAGGGCGACGAACAGACTTCCCTCGGTGCACTCGCGTGAGTCGATGGTTACTGCAGTTATGGGGCTGTCCCCTGAGCCGTAGAGCGTCCCGCCGACCGCATCGGTCACCGAGCTCGCCGACTCAAGGAGCGCGGGCCTCGTCATCTTGCCTCCCAGTCTCCATCCGAACATACACCGTGCGCGCCGGAAAGCCGCGCTCGAGCTCCAGCTCCGTTTCGGCAAGCGACTGTATCCGCGCCGGCGAGCGGAGTACCGCGATGCCGGCAATCAGCCGCTTGTTCTCTTCTATCATGTCACGCTGCTGCTCTTCCAGCTGCGCGACCTCGCGCTCCAGCGTTTCGTAGCGGAACGATTGCCACACGTTGAGGAAAAGTGCAACGGGAAGGACAATTACGCAGGCCAGAGCAATGTAGCGCCTCACACGGCCCCCTCACCTTCTTGCAGTTTTTGTGCCACCCGGAAGCGCGCGCTCCTGGAAGCGGGGTTCCGCCGACGCTCATCCTCGCTCGGCATGAGCGGCTTCTTGGTGAGAACATACACCAGAGGCTCCCTCTCCAAAGACATCGGCGTATCTCGCGGCTCCTTCGAGCGGTAATTGTGAGCGCGAAAGCAGTGCTTCACGCGCCGGTCCTCCAGGGAATGAAACGCGATAACTCCGATACGTCCACCGGGGGCCAGAACACGAAGCGCCGCCTCGAGCCCCCGCTCGATTCGCTCGAGCTCGCGGTTTACCGCGATACGCAGGGCCTGGAACGTCCGCGTTGCCGGGTGGATACGTCCGTGACGGTACTTTCCCGGCACCGCATGCCACACGATGTCCGCGAGCTCGCCGGCCGTGCCGATACTGCGCTGCGAGCGCTCGCGCACGATGCGCTCTGCGATGCGTCGGGAGTAGCGTTCCTCGCCGTAGGCGTAAATCACGTCCGCAAGCTCCTTCTCATCCATCGTGTTGACCAGCTCCTCCGCGGAGGGGCCGGATTCGGGGTCCAGCCGCATATCCAGCGGCTCGGAGGACCGAAACGAAAAGCCCCGACCGGATCCCGAGAAATGGAAACTCGAGATCCCGAGGTCGAGCAGAATCCGCGTCGGAGCGCGCTCCGCGGCATAGTTCGAGAGAAACTCGTCGAACCATGCCTGTTTCAGCTCGGCGCGATCGCCGAACGGAGCCAGTCGTGTTGCCGCGCGCTCCAGCATGCGCGGATCCGCATCAAGCCCGATAACGTGGAGAGTAGGATGTGCGTCCAGGAACAGGGCAGAGTGTCCGCCCTCCCCCAGGGTGCCGTCGACGAGCAGTTCCTCGTCTTCGGCGGGTGACAGCCATTCGAGCACCTCGGTCGGCATGACCGGTGTATGCTGGTACTCCATGACGCTCACCGTGCCCTAGAAGGAAATGCGTCCTCCCAGTTCCTCAGCCGCCTCCTGAAACTCACTCTCACTCTCCTCCAGATATGCTTCGTACTCATCGACGTCCCAGACCTCGATGAAGCGCTTGATGCCCTGAATAATGCACTCCCGCTTGAGACCTACGGCCTCCTGCAGGGCGCTGGGGATATTGATCCTCCCCGTCTTGTCGATCTCGATCTCCTGCGCCGGCGCTATGATCCGCCGCTGCAGCAGGCGCGCCTTCTTCATAAAAGGACTCGCCGCGCCCATGAGGCTGTCGGAGATGGTCTTCCACTCCTCCGGGGGAAACAGCCACAGGCACCGATCGATACCGCGGGTGATTACCAGCTCGCTGCCCGGAATCTCCGCCCGCATTTTGGCGGGAACCAGCAGGCGCCCCTTTTCGTCGAGGGAGTTGCGGAATTGCCCGGTAATCATGCCCTATCTTCCACTTTGTTCTAACTTCCCCCACTTTTTCCCACCACTTGCTTCATTCTATGGCATTACGGCCCGCTGTCAACGCAGTAGACAGAATAGATGCGGAGAAAATTACGCGGACTGCGGGGAGTGCTACAAGTCTGTGTAGTATTCGGGGTAACACGCGCCGGGAACGTGGCGCTGCGCCGCGTCGGGCGGCATCTTCACCCCGGGTGCGCCCGGCGTGCGGGCCCGGCAAGCAACCTACTTGCGGATCAGAGGGGCGTCGGCACCGGCTCTGCGACCCGCCGAGGGTGCGAAGATCCGGTAGTCCAGATTCGGGAAGATGTTGTTCTTGCGCTCGAGGCGGGTGAGCCACTCGGTGCTGATGGCACCGCGGCGGAGGGATTCGTAGATGGTGGTGAAGTTGTACACGTGTTCCTTGACCCGTCGCACTGCGTAGGAAACCGTCGTTCCCGCCCGCATGATGAAGGGCCAGTCGGATTGCAGGGCAAGCAGCACCTCACGGGCAGCCTGGTTCAGCGCGCGTTCCTTCAACCCGCTCTCGTCCGGGAAGCGTTCGGTAAGCTCGGTCATGCGTTCGATCGCCTTGTGCGTATGACGATAGACCCAGTCATTGGAGCCGTCGAGCCAGACCTCGGCGTAACCCTTGGTACCCCAACTCGAGAAGGCCGGCTGAACGCTGTGGTCGACGGTGGTGGTCTTGAGGTAATCCGAGGGGGTAGTCATCTCGATCCCCTCACCGCTTTCGTGGATGCGTCGCGCCAGCGCCTCGATCCACTCGGGACCTTCGAACCACCAGTGGCCGAAGAGTTCGGCGTCGAAGGGCGACGTGATGACCGGCGGCTCGTCCATGAAGGTTTCGAGCCGTTCCACCAGGCGCAATTGACGGTAGAGGAAGTTGTCGGCGTGTTTCTGTACGGTGCGCCGTGCCTCGGCCGGATCATAGGGAAGCTTGTAGTCGGTGGTCCCGGTAACCGCGTGGTACTTGAATCCCGTCGGAATGCGAACGTTGCCGTCGTGGATGTAGGGTCCTATGTAGTCGATTGGCAGATCGTAGCCGATATCCCGAAAGAACTCCCGGTAGGTGTAATCTCCCGGGTATCCCTCCTCCGGCGACCACACGGCGTTGGTCGAGTAAATGTCCCGGCCGAACACGCTGACTCCGTTGGGACAGGACACCGGCAGATAAACGCCCGCGGGCGGCTTGTTATACGCGAACAGCACCCCGTGAGTGGCGGCAAAGAAGTACTGCAGGCCGTGCTTCGCAAGGTATTCCTCGAACCCGGGATAATAACCGGCTTCGGGGAACCAGAACCCCTTCGGATACTTTCCGAAGGTCTCGTGATGCGACTGCACTCCCAGCGAGACCTGGGCATCGAGCAGCTGGGGGTAGCTCTCGTATAACGGCAGGAAGGGATGGGTAGCCGCCGTTGTGAGGAGCTCCAGCCGGCCCCGTTTGTAATAGTAGTCGAGCCCGCTGATGATGTTTCCACCGTACTTCTCGGTGAAATCCAGGTGATTCTGGGTGTAGAGCTCGTTGTAGAGTCGGGCAACCCGGTACATCTGCGGATCGTCCCTGGTGCGGCGCAACTCCTTCTCGGCAAGCTCGAGCTGGCGCTCGAGATGGAGCATGTAGCGCTGTTGCAGCAGCTCGTCGCGCAGCATGCTACTGAGGGTCGGCGAGATGGAGAACGTCAGCTTGAACGGAACCTCATCGCGCTCGAGACGGTCCATTACCCGCAGGAGCGGCAGATACGTTTCCGATATGGCCTCGAAGAGCCAATTCTCCTCGAGAAAGCTCTCATGCTCCGGATGCCGGACGAACGGAAGATGTGCATGCAGCATGAGAATCAGATGACCACGGGGCATTCGTACTCCTCTGTATCAGAAGTTCTCGTCCATGAGACCGAGAATTCGTTGCGGTATTGCCGCGCCGAAGGCCGCGACATCGAGCTTATCAAGGCCCGAGTAAGCAAGAACATGATCGGCGGCCGAGACCCGGTCGTCGCGCCCGTTCGGCAGCGCTCCCGGTGGTACGAGAATGGTATTCGAGCTCGCCAGCAGCGTCTCGCTATCACCGTCGCGTACGATGAGATCGATCCGGTAGTAGGTTTCCGGCTTCGGTAGATTGATGTACCAGTTCCGGTCTGAGCCCTGCACGGGTATATCGAACTGGTCGGCCCGCTCGAGCGACCGATCCTCGCTTCCCGAGACCCGAAGCAGGAGATCGAGGGCCGCATCGTCCTCCTCTCCGAGCTCATCGATGGTCCCCGGCGCAATCTCCCAGTAGGCAAAGGCCCACGCCGGATCCCGCACGAGCAATACAATCCGCGTTTCGTTATAGTCTTCCGGAAGTTGTGCATCATCCGGGAAGTTGTGAACACCCTCGAGCTCAGCGCCCTCGAGGAGAACGTACTTCTTCTCTTCTACTCTTACGGGGTTCGTGTCGGAGGCTTCCTTCTCCAGCCTGTTCTCCTCGATAGCATCGAAGATAAGGTCTGCAAGAGTCTCCCGCGGCGTTTCCTCCGTGAAGTCGATGTCGTATTGAACGGCGATTCGGCGAAGGGACTCCAGGGAGAGGGCCTCGAGCCTATCTCGAATCATAGCTCCCCCTCATGGGCTTTCAGCAGTGGAATAGTAGGAAAAGCACTATCCCCTGTCAAGGCGCCGCGCAAGGAGGATCATGACATCGCCCACATTGAGGCGTTTGGCCCAGGTGTCCGCGGTGCGTTTCACCCATCCCGGCGCCATGCCGGCCGCAATACCGCCCCAGCTGCGTTTCTTGACGACCTCGAAGCCGGACTCCTCCGCCAGGCGACGAAGCACGCGATAGGAGAAGAGGTGGAGGTGGTCGGCGATCGCCGATCGCCACCGCTTCCCGAAGAGCCGGGACTGGAATCCGTCGATGTCGGGCGTCACCATCACCAGGTGCCCGCCGGTCTTCGTCACGCGCGCCGCCTCCGCGAGGAAGGCCCGCGGATTCGGCACATGCTCGATGAGATGGGACAAATGCACCACGTCATAGGCTCCGGTGGCGAGGTCGCTCTCCTCGAGCGTCGCCACGTCGATCTTCACCCCGCGCTCGCGGGCCCCGTACTCGGCGGCCGGGGCGCAGATCTCCACGCCCCGTACATTCCAGCCGCGGTCTTTCATATGCTCAAGCAGCATTCCGGTGGCACATCCCACGTCCAGAAAGCGCCGGTACCCGTTGAGCGAGCTTTCGATATGCTGGAACTCGATGTCGCCGAGCCCCTGCAGCATCAGCCGGAAGAAGGCCTGCTCATTCTCGATCTCGTAGTCGAAGTAGGCATCCTGATAGCGATCCTTCAGGTCGTCGAAAACCGGTCGAGGGCTCTGATAGGTGTGCCCGCATTGGCGACAGCGCACGAATCTCGCCTCGGCGAGCGCGTAGCGCTCACGCGCGTCGGCGGAGCCGCACACCGCGCAGGTCACCTCTTCGAATCGTTCCGAGCTCGTCGGTTTCATGGAAAACGTCTTCATTGCTCGCTCTCACCCGTTATCTGGAAACTCGCCACACGCTCATTTCCGGCATGGTCTTCAGCTATGATCTCGATGAGGTTGTCCCCGGGGGCGATCTCGACACTACCAAGGCGCAACCGTCCCTCATCATCAAAAAGATCTCCCCGCGTATACTGACCGGAGACCCGGATTTGCCCGCCGCTACTGCTGATCGTCTCGAAGGCGAGGCTGAAACTCTCCCGCCCGTTCGCGAATACCGTCACCGCGTACGGCGCGGTATCGCCGCGATACGGACCGTCCGCGCCGGGATCGTATACGAGCGCGCTGAGGCGGGCCGGTCCCTGGGGCACCGATGCGCCCCGACCGACAGACACATTCGCGGATCCGCGAGACAGCCGTACATCCTCTATACGGGGGGCGGTACCGTCCTCGAGCTCCGGCAGAAGAATCATGGGATTCACGTAGGCGTTCCGCTCGGAGTCAATGACGCGGAAACCAAGGGTATTGCCGCCGGAGAGGCCGGTTCGCCCCACCACACCGAGCTCCTCCGCTTCGGCAAACTCGACCGAGGTTTCCCCGGATTCGCGGTCGAGATGGGCATAAAGCGAACGAAAGCCACCCTCGTGCTCGAGGACGAGGAAGCTGCCGAGCCCGTGGGGAATCGTCCTGCGACGATTTTCGGCGTCAAACGCGAAGACAAGCTCACCCTCGGCGGCCGCACCGACCGGCCCCGTCTGCGCGACGAGCTCGAGACCGGGCGACAGCCCCCCGTCGGTCGGCATACCGAATCCGAGATCGATGGTGAACTCCTCGACGGGCCAGGTCCACGCGCCAAGGACGAGTACGGCGCAGAAGACTCCGAGCAGGAGCCGCCCTATCCCTGCACGAGCTCCACGCATAGCAACCTCCCGTTCGCGCCGATGTAGATGCGGGTTCCCTCTGCGCTCAGAAACACCTCTCCCGTGGCCATTGTCTGAGAAAACAGGCGCTGGTCAGGCCACACCGTCGCCTGCAGACGGTGGACGCCCGCGCCCGCCTCTCCGCCCGCGCCGTCCTCTCCGGGCGCGCCCTCCTCCCCGGATGTGCCGTCCTCTCCGGACGCGACACCCGCGCCGTGCGTTCCGGCCGCAAAGCGTGCTGCAGCAAGCACGAGGCCAAACTCCGGCAATGCCGTAACCTCCTCGACCGCGCCGCCGAGATCAATATGATCGAAGCTGTCCGCACTCCGATCGTAGAGCAGGAGGCCGCCGGGTTGCTCTACCGCCAGCATCGCGCCGTCATCGAGGAAATCCAGGAGGACCGGGCGGCGATAGTCGGAGTCGAGCTCGAGCTGAAACACGGGGAAGAAGCCCTCGGTATGGCGCTCGAAGAGGATGAGTTTCTGGGGATCTATGCCCGCCACGGCGGCGAGGACGTCTTCGTCTTCACCAAGCGCAACGGCCAGCGTAACCGGAATGCGCACCCCCTCCGTCGCGTAGGAGAAGAGCTCTTCCCCGTCTTCGGCGAGAAGGTGGACGCTCCCATCGAGGAGCCCGACCGCCGTACGCGTCTCGCCGGCGTCGAGGTCGGTCAGTACGGACAGGAAATCACGCGTCCATACCTGCTGCCCGTCGACGGTCCACTCCGAAACGGCGCTGCCGCCGGGAGCAAATATAAAGAGGCGCCCGTGATCGAGCCTGGGATATCCCTGCGCCGCGATGCTCCGAACGAACGCACCGTCCGGGTCCTGAAGCACGACATTGTCGCTTATCACCGAGTAGTTCGCGAACCGCTCGGAATCCTGGGCGATGCCGTAGCGTATCTGTTCAATGTGCCTGAGACCGCCGTCGGTGGTGAAGTATCCGAACTGCGAGCCCAGCTGGAAGGGCATGACCCGCGCCTCCCGCCCGTCACCGGCTTCAGCGCCATCCGCAGCGGCGCCGTCGAGTGAAAGCACCCACTGTCGCTCTATGAGCGGCTCCGTCCCCGTCGAGCGCGGGAACGCCAGCACGTAGACCAGCGTAAGCACTATGAGAAGAAGAATTCGTCGCAGGGGTTTCGGCATGCCGTTCAGGCCTTGGCGGCGCGGGCGTTGCGCTCGTCGGTCTCCATCTTGGTCTTCCAGACGTCCATCTTTTTCTTGACTGTTTCGGCGTTCTGCGTCTCACCGACGACGATATGGATGCGGCGCAGGGCGGCGAGAAACGCAATGGCGAGCTTGAAGTCGTCTATCCGCAGCGTGGAGAGCTCGTACTTTTCCCGATAGCGGTCCGCAGAGCGCTGGAGCATCTCTTTCGCCAGGTTGAGGTGGTTGAGGCGGGCCTGATAGCCCTGCACCCGGGGGTCGAGACCTGCGACGAGGCTCTTCAGGTTGAGGAGATTCTTGGTAACGATGGCATAGCGGCCTTCGAGCTCCACGAACGACCACTTCCACTTGCTGTTCTCGCCGAAATCTTCCTCGACCGACTGGATTGTAAAGCCCAGCTTGGCGACCATGCGGTACCGCTTCTCGTCGTCGAGGTCCTCTATTTTCTCGAGGTACTCGCTGTAGTCCGAGAACGGAGCATCGAGGCGATTCGAAACAACCTCCTCGAGATAGATCACCGCCTGGTAGCAGCTCTTGCGTCCATCGTTGAGGAAGGCCTCGTTCTTCACTCCGAGCAACCCGACCGAGAGTCGATTCAGGAGCAGGAAATAGGAGGCGAGGTTCAACCGCTCATCGACGAGTTTCAGACGCTTGTACTGGGAGGAAGAGTCGTCCCCCCGTATCGTGGCGAGAAGATTCTTCTCACGCGCGACAATGGTTTCGGTCTCCTGCTTATACGCCTTGACCCTGTCGGAGTAGCGCCTTTTTGCTTCACCGGAGATCTTCGCCATACCTACGCCGTTTTGCTCCCGTACTTCTCGAGGAGCTCCTCCGCATGGGTTCGCGAGGTCCGGCCTGTGCGGTCTCCGGCAAGCATACGTGCTATCTCCTCCACCCGCTCGGGGCCGCCGACCGCGGCGACGCGTGTCACCGTGCGCTCGCCCTCGGTGAGCTTCTCTACTTTGAGGTGATTATCCGCTCGAACGGCAATCGATGCAAGGTGCGTGATGCAGAGCACCTGCTTGCCGGCGGACAGGCGTTTGAGGTACTCCCCCACCGCAAGCGCAACCTCGCCGCCGATACCCGCATCGATCTCGTCGAAGACGAGAGTCTGGATTCGGTCCGCTTCGGCAAGCACGGTCTTCACGGCAAGCATGACACGGGAGATCTCCCCACCGGAGGCGATGTCCTTGAGCGCCTTTACCGGCTCCCCGATGTTCGGCGCCAGACGGAAGGCCACTGAATCGATCCCGTAACTCCCGCAGGCCGGCCGCCCCGAGCTCGACATGCGTTGCTCGACCCCGATGTGGAACCGCGTTTTCTTCATGCCGAGTGAGGCCAGTATCTCTTCTATGCGGCCCTGCAGCTCCTCGGCGGCCGCCTTCCGCTTCGAGGAGATCTGCTGCGCGGCATCGAGCACCTCGCGCTCGGTGCGCTTGATATCTTCCTCGAGCTGCGCCTTGTCCTCTTCATAGTTCTCGAGAGCCGCAAGCTGCTCACGCGCCTCCTCGGCGTAGCGGAGCACGTCAGCGATCTCCGCGCCGTATTTCTTCTCGAGGCGATGGATGGTGGTGATGCGGTCCTCCACCTGCTCGAGGCGCTCGGCGCTGAACTCCACCCGGGAGGAATAGTCACGAACGGTCTCGGCGATATCCTCGAGCTCGAAAAACGTGTCGTCGAGACGCTTCGCCACCGGCGAAAGCCCGGCATCGATACCGGTAACCGTCTCCATCGCCTGGCGGGCCTCGCGCATCTGCCCGAGGGCGCCACCGCGGCTCTCCGCAAGCGACTCGTAGAGACGGTCGAGGCTCTCGGCGAGTTTCTCGTGCTGGTTGAGGATGCTCCGCTCCTGCTCGAGCTCTTCCTCCTCCCCCTCCTTGAGCTCCGCGTCTTCGATTTCCTGGACGGAGAAACTCAACAGATCGATCTCGCGGAGTCGTTCCTGCTCGCTGGAGACAAGTCGCTCACGCCTGCGCTTGAGGTTGGAGAGCTCGGCAAACCGCTCGGAGAGAGACAGAACTTCGCTCTCGATCCCGGCGTAGCGATCGAGGAGCTTTCGGTGGTTCTCCTCGGAGAGCAGGGACTGGTGCTCGTGCTGTCCGTGGAGGTCGAGTATGAGGTCGGTGAGCTCCTGCAGGTCACTTCTCGTTACCGGCGCCGACTGAACGTAGATCGTACCGCGGCCGGTGCGCTTCACGGTACGGCGGATGATAACCGCGCCATCTTCGGGCTCGATGCCGTGCTCGCTGAGCCAGCCCTCCGCCTCGGTGTTGCCCTCCACCACGAAGGTGCCCGAGACCATGGTCTCGTCCGCGCCGGTGCGAATCGCCCCCGTGTCCGCGCGCGAGCCGTGCAGTAATGACAGGGCCCCGGCGAGGATGGATTTCCCCGCGCCGGTCTCGCCGGAGAGGACATTCATCCCGTCGGCAAACTCGATACTGAGCCTGTCGATGAGGGCGTAATTCTGTATGGTCAACTGCTCAAGCACTATGGCCTCCCGACCAGTTGAGCTTGGTGCGAAGAACCTCGTAAAACGTACGCTTGTTCGAGCGCACGATGCGCGCCTTCTCCGGATAGGGGCGCACCGTGATGCGATCCCCCGGGATGAGCGGGAAGTCCGACTGACCGTCGACCGTCATGATGACCCCGGTGCGCTGCTGCGACTCGACCTCTACCACGATGGTCTCGTCGGCGGACATCACCAGCGGGCGATGTGACAACGTGAACGGACAGATGGGGTTGAGAATCATCGCATCCATCTCCGGGTGCAGGATGGGCCCGCCGGCTGCTGCCGAGTATGCCGTCGACCCCGTCGGCGTTGCCACGATGACCCCGTCGGCACGGTAGCGTCCGAGAAAGGTGTCGGAAAGCCACACCGAGAGTTTCACGATCTTCGAAATGCCGCTTGCGGAGATCACCGCGTCGTTCAGCCCGACGAACTCCCCGATCCGTCGCTCCTGGCGCTCCACGGTAACCTGGATGAGGAGTCGCTCCCCCGCCTCGATCATGCCCGAGCGGTATCGCTCGAAGGCCCCCACCCACTCCTCGCGGGTGACCTCGGTGATGAAGCCGAAGTTCCCGAGATTCACCGGCAGGATGGGGATGCTGTGAGTGGAGAGGATTCGGCTGGAGAACAGGACGGTTCCGTCTCCGCCGAGGGATATGGCGAGATCATAGTTCTCGAGCACAGGTTGCGCCGGCTTGCCCCGAAAGGCAAACGTGACAACCTCGATACCCTGAGACTCGAGGTAGTTTCGTACATCCTCGGTGACCTCCATGGCCTCGTCCTTCTCGACGTTGGCAATGAGAAGCACCTTCCTGACGTTTACCTTCATGGTCACCGCCGCTTCACTATACCTACTGGGTTTTTCGATGTAAAGCTTGCAGAAATCGGAGGATTTTTTGCCGGTATTCCGCACCGCCGGGGCGCCGCCATGGCGCCTGGCGTCAGGGAAGCGTGGAGAGCACCCGAGAGATCCGCTCCGACTCGCTGTTTTTCAGAAGCGGATACAGGGGAAAGCGCACGCAGCGCATGAGATATCCCCGTGCGTTGGGCACGCTCTCTTCCATACCGGGGCGAGACGCAACCATGCTTCCGGAAAACGCCGGCACCGCCTCCACCTCGTGCTTTCGCGCGTAGGCAATGACCTCGTTCACGCCCGACTCGAGGGCGACCGGGAAGGAGAAGAACACATTCTCCCCGTCGCCGGGTTGCGCCGGCATGCGATGTCGTCCGCCTGAGAGCGAGCGAAGAAACCGTGGGGCAAGCTCGCGGCGCTTTTGGAGAAAACGGTCGAGCTCCTTTATCTGGGTGAGGCCGAGGGCGCTGTTCACGTCGGGAAGAAGCACCTCGGGCGGCAACTCCTCCCCACGGCCCTTGAGCCAGGACGACTCCTTTCGACCCGCGCCGATCACGACCGCGCCCCCGCCTGAGGTGACGATATGCTCCGGTTCGAGCCCGATAACCGTGTAGCGGCCGAAGGTGCCGGCGAGACGATCGCCGGTGTGGGCGCCGAGGCCCTGGGAGATGTCCTCTATGATGGGAATACCGAGGCCTGCGAGCGCCTCGAGATCGGGACAGAATCCGAGGGCGGTATCGACGATGAGCGCGTCGGCGCCGGCCTCGCCCGCG
>JAWLDL010000018.1:0-15231 GCA_041686675.1 Spirochaetia bacterium
CGCCCGAGGAGCAGGGCCCCTATGACCGCCCCCTCCTCTCGAAGCTCTACCTCACAGGCGACATGAGCCCCGAGGACATCGCGCTGCGTCCCGCCTCCTTCTACCAGAAGATGGAGATCGAGCTGTGGACCGGGCGTCGGGCCACCGCCGTTGACGCCGGGGCCAAACGCGTCACGCTCGACGACGGCACGGAGCTCACCGCGGACGCCGTCGTGCTTGCAACCGGCTCCCGCGCGAAGGCACTTCCGGTGCCCGGCGTGGATCTCGACGGTGTGCACATGCTGCGCAGTGTGCGTGACGCCGCGGCTATCCGGGACGACGCCGCCGAGGCGCAGAACGTCGTCGTCATCGGAGCAAGCTTCATCGGCACCGAGGCTGCCGCCTACCTCCGCGGCCGGGGACTCGACGTGACGGTTACCGCGCCGGAGTCGGTGCCCTTCGAAAAGGTCTTCGGCCCTGAAGTCGGTGCACGGTTTGAGTCCATGCACCGCGAGCAGGGCATCGCATTCGAGCTCGGAACCGCGGTTTCTCGGCTTCGTGGCTCGAAGCGCGTGGAGAGCATCGAGCTCGCCAACGGCACCGTCCTGCCTGCAGATCTCGTGGTAATCGGCGTGGGCGCAGAGCCGGTTGTGGACTATCTCGAGGGCTCGGGGCTCCTCGAGGACGGCACGGTCCCCGTGGACGGCTTCATGCAGACCGGCAGCCCCGGCGTCTACGCCGTCGGTGACATTGCACGCGTGGGCGGGGGCACCGGCGGCGGCGTCGAGGCCAAGCGGGTCGAGCACTGGGTGGTCGCCCAGCGCCACGGCCGGCAGGTCGCCCGTTCCATCATGGGAACCCGCGAGCCCCTCGAGTTCGCGCCGTTTTTCTGGACGCGGCAGTTCGAGACATCCTTCGGCTACATCGGATACGCACCGCACTACGACGAGATCCGATACAAGGGTGACGTCGCTGCGGGGAAGTTCCTTGCCGGGTACTTCGAGAACGGAATCCTGAAAGCAGTCGGTACAATCGGCAAAGGAAAGACGGCGGTGCGCTACGGGCTTCTGCTCGATGAGGGCCGAGAGATTACCGCCGAGCAATTCGAGGCGGGGTTGAGCTCCATCGGAGCCTGATCGAGATGGTCGTGCGGGCGCGCTCTCGTGCCCGCACCCGCCGTGCGGCCGCCCGCCGTGCGGGCCGCCCGTGGTGCCCGCGCCCCTCGGCCGGGTGCGGGCTACCGCGCCTGTACGGCCTCCACGCGGCGGCGAAAGGCTTCAGTCTCCTCGCGAATCTGCTGCACGAAGCGGTTGTCCTCGATGCTGCCGATCGCCGCACGCATCTCCGCATCGTTTCGATACGTGGCGCGGCGGAAGGCATTGTCGTAGTCCTTCTGCCTGCTCTCATAGACGCGGTCGCGCCTGAGCTCCTGTATCTCCACCGCACGGTCGAGGAAGCGGACCCATTCCTCACGCGAGGGAATCCGGCCCCCGTGCAGCAGCACAAGCACGGAAAAGGCGTGGCGCTGCTTCTCCTCTGGATAGCGCTGCCACAGCTCCTCATAGCGGGCGTGCACCGCCTCCCAGGAGTCGAGTCGCCCGGCCCCGATGTCCGCGCGCAGCTCATCCACATCCGCCTCACACACCAGCTGACCGCCGAGATTCACCCAGCTCTGCACCCGCTCACCGGCAAGGGCGTCACACATTGCCTCATAGCTGCGCCCCTCACCGGCTTCGAGGTAAGCCAGGAGATTCTTCGCCGCATAGAAGTGCAACATCTCCCCGTAGGCCAGGTATCCCTCCCGCGGCTTCAGGATGATGGTCTCACGGCGGGATTTCTCCATGTGCTCCCCGCGAACGAGCAGCCCCTCGGTTTCGCGGCTGTCCGCGGAGAGGAGCTCGTGTCCCCGCGCGGCGTGCGCGGCACGCTCGTCCGCGTCGGCGGCGCGCGCGGCGCTGCCCCTGCCGACGGCGCCCCTGTCTCTGTCCCCGGCCGCGCCGTCCTTCGCCTGCGCGGTCCATATCGCCAGGAGCTCGCGCGCGGTGATGATCTCCTCAACAGTGTCCGGCGCGAGGGCGTCGAACTCGATGTTCTGTGTCTTCTGCTTTCGCGTATCGCGGGCACCGAACTTCCAGCTGTTGCGCGCGAGGGCATACATATTGCGCGTCCAGAAGAAGGCGGGCATCACCTCGAGCCGGTTCTGTGAGGTGTCGTTGCTCAGAAGCGAGAAGGGAAACGGGATGTCGAGCTCGGCGGGATAGTGTCCCTTCGCCAGGAGGACGAAAGAGGCAAATCGCGATGAGTGCTTGAGACTCGTACACAGCCCGGGCCAGAAGCCCCGGCCGGCCTGGATCTCGTTGTCGTTCGCGCGACTGTTGTGGTTGGAGCCGATCGTGGCACCGGCCGCGATATTGCTCTGTCCCATCACCACCGAGGCGATGAGAAAGGAGTTGTTGTGGTGCTGCTCGTGCGCCGGGAACATGAGGTTATTCAGCAGCTCGCAGCAGGAGACCGTGGAATTATCACCCATGAAGGAATGAATAAGCCGCGCGCCGTACTTCAGAGACGAGTTGTTCCCCATGATGAAGCGCACGGCCTTGCAGCCGTAGAAGATGCGACACCCGTAGCCGATGATGCCGTTTACGAGCTCCACGCCCTCGCCGATCTGGGTCGGCTCATCGATGTTGGAATTGATGGTGAGGTTCTTCAGCTTGTTGGCGCCCTTGATGTAGCAGTGGGAGCCGATCTTCACATCCTTGATGATGCGCGAGTTCTTGACCACGCTCTGCTCGCCGACGGTCCCGTAGTACCCGCGCCGGGAGTCGTACCGGTTCTGCGTCATTTGGGCGAGCTGTATCTGCAGTGCCTCGTCGTCGCGGTAGCGGGACCAGAGGTATGCATCCGCCGGGATCATCCCGTCGAAGGGCTGCACGGCACGACTGCCGGTCTCATTTATCACGTCGAGGGTGATGAGCACATCGTCGGTCTCGCCGTCTTTCAGGATACCGTTCCCGAACTTGGCGTGATTCGTGGTATGCATCTCGTCGATGTTGGTGATGATGCAGCGGTTGCCCACGATGTAATGTGCGAGGTAGCGCACGTTGTGAATGGCAACATGGTCCCCGATATCACACGAAGAGATCGTGCTGTTGGCGATACCCACCTGAAGCTGCAGGTCGTGGTGTTCGAGTGCGGCCCGTGAAACAGCACCGATGCGAACCAGTCCGTGAAAGGAGGAATTGAGGATCCGGGACGGATCGAACTCGTCGGTGACGAGCACGTCGTCCCAGTCGTCCGCCACGTTGCCGTTCTTGACCAGGAGCTCAATCTCGGCTGCCCGCAGATGACGGAAGTCCTCGAGCGGGCGCCCGAGCTCGCGTCCGAGCTGCCGGTTTCGAAGGTAGTACTCGTCCGTACCCTCGGGGACGAACTCCGGCGGCACGAACTCGCGACCCATGGCGTCGCCGGGAAGCAGATGTACCGTATCCATAGCCGTCTATGATCCCATGAAATCGGCCAAAAATCAAAGCGCCGATTGACGCGCTCGCGGAGCAGCGACTGCGACCAGCAGGTAGCAGCCTGCGGCAAGCAGACTGACCGCCAGGAACCCGCCGCCCGTCGCGATCATCACCGAAAGCGGGGTGGCGGCAACCGAGGCCACCCCGTTTACCGCCCACGCAAGCGGTATGAGGTCTTCCGAGCGGTTTCCCGCGATCTCGAGCCCCGCCGGCATGAGCCAACCCAGCGCGAACGAGATCGGAAACAGCAACACCAGGCTTACCACGAACCGCAGCGGCTCGTTCGCATCGACTGCAAGGCCCAGCACGGGATCGAGCACGAGATAGTACACGAGAGCAAGGACAGCAACAGCGAACCCGCCGAGCCGAATGCGCCGGCCCGGCGACATCCTGAGCCGCCCCTGCAAATAGCTGCCCGTGCCGCTGAACACGAGGATGGCGGTCAGTACGGCGGCGGTCGCGTATATGGGATCCCCGAGAAAGCGCGTGAAGCGCTGGATGTGGAGCATCTCCACGAAGAGAAAGCCGAGGCCGATGGCTGTGAAGTGCAGCACCGTCCACCCGACTCGCCCGCCGCCGATGCCGCCGCGGCGACGCACCACGAGGACGGGTGCCAGCACGAGGACGAGTGCGGCAATGAGCACCTGCAGGAAGGTGACGAATACCACCGCGTATCCGAGCTCGAGGCGCTGAAACCAGGAGCGGCCGTAACTCTCGATGTAGGTACCGAGCGAGCCCCAGCGAAAGAAGCTGTGGAAGTATGGGCTCTCGTCGGTGGGAGGCCGGACGTTGTAGACCCACTCCTCGTAGAAACTCTCGCGCTCCGCCGGGCCGCCGAGAATCCGCTGCGCGGCGTGATAGTAGTACGAGCCGGGGGAGTCCTCAGGCCCCGGCACGCGGTTTCTGTCGGTGAGGTCGCCGGGTGATATCCCCGGATGGTAGTCGGCGTCCATGGAGAGCTCGGCCGCGACCTTGCGGAACGCGGCAACGCGCTCGGGGTCGAGCGGGCGTGCCGCAGCGATGGTGGTGACCGCGAGGTAGTTCCGCGCCTGCAGCAGGCGGGAGTCGGGATCGTGGTCGCCGGTGCCCCGCATGGCCTCGGCGAAAAGCGCAAACAGCCGCACGTTGTCACGCGGCGGGGTCTGCATGCCGCGGGTCACGGTAAGCAGTCCCTCCGCGCTCAGACGGTCCACCGCGGCCCGCACGGCCTCCACGGTCAACAGGTAATCCTCCCGCATCGATGCGAGCCCGCCCGAGCCGGCGGGCATTCCCTCGACTTCTGCCAGATGGATGATGTCGAACGCGCCTCCGGCGGAACCGGCGCCCGCGCCCCCGGCCGCGCCTCCGTCCCCCGCCGCGAGAAAGTGCCGCGGCTCGGTATGCACCACTTCCACAGCCGGGTGCCGGAACACCGCGCCGCCGTCGGTGTCGGCCAGCACGCGCCTGATCTGGGGGTTGGGCTGCACCACCACCACCTCCCGCGCGCCGTGCGCGAGGGCAAGCCACACGTTCACCCCCGTCTGCTCACCGAGAAGCAGCACGCGGGGCCGCTCAACCAGTCGGTACGCGAGGGACTGCGCCGTGTGACGGACTACCTCCGCCTCCGCCGCCTCGTCTGCGAGGAACACGCCGCCTGCGTGTGCGCCGTCGAGAAACAGGGAGAGCTGCGGCGGAGGCGAGGGCGCCTCGGGCGCGGCAAAGAGCGTGTGATGCATGGACGGCACGTCGAACACGTCGATCTGCGCGCGGGGCCCGAACGCACCGTCGACGTAGCGGGCGTCTCCCTGCCGTGCGAGGCGCTGCGCGTGAGCCATGGGCTTGTACTGGTCGACCGACGAGTCGACCGGGAGCAGCAGTCCCACGAGTGCGGCAACCGTGGTCGCCGCAAGCGCGGCGCCGGCGATGATCCTGCCCCGCCCGCTGCGATACTCGGGCCATGCGAGGACCCACAGAAAGAGTGCCGCCACGCCGAGAATCGCAATGACCGCCGGCATCCGGTATGGCACGACCAGAAAGGCCAGGAGCACGCCGCCGACGCCACCGAGCCCGCTGCCGATCATATTGGCGCCGTAGATCGCCCCGACCTGCCTGTAAAAGGTCGAGAGGGCCAGACCGACGAAGGCCCCGCCGAAAAAGAACGGCAGAAACAGTACCAGGGTGTGCGCCCACAGCTTCATCACTTCGGCAAAGCTGTAGAGCACGTACTGCATGTCGGGCCGCAGGACCACGGCCACGCGGTAGGCATACACCGCACTCACGACCAGCAGAACGAGGATGGCGGCAGACACGCCGGCGAAGCGACGGGTGATCCATCGGCGCGCAACGCTCAGCACGGTACCGCTCGCGCCGAAGCCGAGCAGTGCCGTGCTTATCACCAGATAGGTAAAGTGATGGTAGGTATCGAGGGACAGCACCCGGATGAACGCAATCTGCAGTCCCAGCACGAGCGCCGAGACCAGAAACACCGCGCCGGCGGCCGGGGCGATCCGCGCGCTCATCGTTCCTGCGCGCGACCGGTCATCGGTACGAACCGCACGGGCAGGAGCTGCTCGGTCGTGACCTCGCCGGAATCATCCTTTGTCACGAGAATGAGATTCTGAACCGCGTAGACGGGCCCCACGGGAATGACCATACGGCCGCCCGGGCGCAGCTGTTCGACCAGCGGCGAGGGAATGTGGCCGGCTGCAGCCGTCACGATAATCGCATCGAAGGGAGCGTGCTCGGGCCAGCCGAAGTACCCGTCCCCCTGCTTGACCTCGACGTTGTCGTACTCGAGCCGCTCGAGACGGCGACGGCCGGTTCGAGCAAGCGCCTCGATGATCTCGATGGTGTACACGCGGTCGACGATTTCGGCGAGAACCGCAGCCTGATAGCCGCTGCCGGTGCCGATCTCGAGGACGCGGTCATCCTCCTCGAGCTCGAGCACGTCGGTCATGTAGGCAACAACGTAGGGTTGGGAGATCGTCTGCCCGTGCCCGATCGGAAGGGGGCGATTCGCATACGCGCGGCCCTGGTGCTCGCGCGGCACGAACTCGTGCCGGGGAGCGGTGCGGAGGGCCTCGAGGACTGCCTCGTCGCTGATGCCCTCCTCCGCGATATGGCGTTCTACCATCGTCCGCCGCTCCTCGGCGCGGTCATCCTGACCGCTCGCCGCCGCGGCCATGACTGCGATAAGAACGAGAATGAGCGACACGTGCTTCATGATCGCCTCCACTGGAAAGTATAATCAGGAGGCGGAAGCTCTGACCATAATAGTAAGCCGGGCGGCCGCGAGCACGGCAGCCGCGAGCACGGCGCCCGGGCGGCCTACTCCGCGATCCGCCTCGCGATCCGTTCGAAGGCGTCGAGGGATTCCTGAATCTGCTCCTCGGTATGCGCGAAGCTGATCCCGCCGTAGCCATGGACGACGTGGAAGCCCTCCTTGAGCATGGCGAGCCTGAAGATCTCATCTCGCAGTTCCATATCGCTGCGCGCCGGGTCGTAGACCTGATCGGGAGAACTGACCGCCTCGGCACCGTCGGTCAGCACGTGCACCGCGACCAGGGAACTGTTCTCGCTCACGGGGTTCGCGTCTCCGCCGCAGCGGGCGTTGATCCCGTAGGCGGTAAGCCGCTCCTCGATCCCCTCCCGCGCCATGCGACCGAGCCGCCCGATGTAGGGATACACCTCGTCCTCGTGCTCGATCAGGTAGCGCAGAAACACCACGCCGGCGGTCATCGCGGCCGGATGGGCGCTAAAGGTGCCGCCGTCGAACTTCACAGCTTGCTCGTGAGGCGCCCCGGGAGCGGCAAGCGACATCACGTCCTCGCGGCCGGCAACCGCAGCCACCGGCATCCCGCCGCCGATGGCCTTACCGAATACGGTGAGGTCGGGCTTGATTCGGTACAGGGCCTGCAGCGGCCCGGCGTGGAGGCGAAATCCCGTAATGACCTCATCGAGGATGAGGAGCGCGTCGTGCTCTTTGGTGAGCTCCCGCGCCCGCCGGAGGTATGCGGGGTCGGCAAATATCGATCCACCGCTGCCCACCATGGGCTCGGTGATGAAGCAGGCAATGTCGGAGCCATGCGTCTCGAAGACGCGTTCCAGGTCCTCGATGTCGTTGAAGCGCGTGACGACGACGTCCGCGTTCGAGCACTCCGGCAGCCCCGCCGACTCCATCGCCCCGAGCCCGTCTTCATAGGTATGTATGCCCTTGAGCGCAAACGGCTGCCCGCCGTGCCAGCCACCGGCGATCTTCACGACGATTCGCCGACCGGTGTAGGCGCGCGCGAGCAGGATAGCGTTCATCGTGGCCAGCGCACCGCTGGTGGTGAAGCGCACGCGCTCGGCATCCACGCGGGCCCGAATCAGCTCGGCAAGCTCGGCCTGCTGGCGGGTGGGGAATCCGCTTATGAGCCCGCGGTCGGCGTCGAACTCCTTCCGCATGATATCGAGCACGACCTGCGGGTTGTGCCCGAGTATGTTCGCGAAATGCCCCTGCCAGAAATCGACATAGGTATTCCCGTCGATGTCCGTTATGGTCGCGCCCCGTGCGTCCGCGAGATAAAAGGGAAACGGCGGAAAGAGCCGCAGGTTGTGGCTGCCGCCCCCGAGCAGCACGCCGCTTGCCCACTCGTAGTGCTCGCGGGAGCTCGGGTGCTTGCTCACGTAGTAATCGGAGAGCTCTGAACGGTATGCCTTTCTATCCATGGCACAGTATTATGCAGCAGCTCCCCCCGATCTGTCGATGCAACTTACCCTGCGACGGGCGCCAGCGATCTGAACCCGCGACTCCGCTCGGCGGTTGCCGCCTCATCGATGATCTCGGTGTTCTCGCCGAAGTACTCAACGATGCTCTCAAGACGCTCCGGCGATATGGCGCGGCTGTTCTCCACCGACGGCACCACGGCGGTGCGGACCTGGAGACGATCCGGCCCGATTCGCCGGACGGCACGTCGAATCCGGTCGAGGCTCTGCGCAGTGTCATTCACTCCACCAACGAGCGTGGTGCGCATCCACATCGGGCGGCCCTTGAAACGGCGCCGGAAGCGAATCAATCCGTCGATCATGTCGTCGACGGCAATTCGTGCGTGGGGTCGGTTGACCGCCTGCAAGGTGGCGTTGTCGCCCGCGTCGAGCGACGGCAACACGATGTCCGCGTCCATGAGCTCGGCACGCACGTCCGCGCGCCAGAACAGGCCACCGCTCGACATCACCGCAATCGGCACGTCGGTGACGGTCCGGATGAGCTGCATGAGCTGGTTGACCTGCCCCTGAAGGAGGGGCTCACCGGCGCCGGTCAGCGCGATATAGTCGGGCTCGAAATGGAGCAGGTCGCTGATCTCCGCGGCAACCGCCGGGAAGTCGCAGTACATGTCACGCATGATGGTCTTTCGGGTGGTAGGACCACGCTCGCAGTAGATACAGTCGAAGTTGCAGACTTTGTGTGGCACGAGCTCGGCGCAGATCACGCGGCCGAGTCGACGCGAATGAACGGGACCGAACACGCATGGGGCCTGTGGCTCCAGGGATGAGTTTCGGGTGTGCGCTATCATGATATCTCCTCCTCGTAACGGGGTAAAAGGGCCCGGGGTAAAGGGCCGAATCATAAAGGAGGGTGCAAACGCCGTGCCACGATAACAGCCACGGGATAAGCATATTTCAGGGAGGAACTTAGACGCCGCGCACCAGGCAGGGACACCTCAGTAGTCTTGCAGTCTGCCACGGGCGGGGCGCGGCGACCGTTGCAGACTGCAGGGACGGCGCGGCCGCCGGGCCGCGGGTTCGTCTGAGGTCGCCGGGGGCGGCGCCGGATCAGGCTTCGATGCCCGTGCGGGCAAAGAAGGCATCGAAACGGTCGGCCCAGCGACCGCGCACGGCGACATGGTGATTGGCGACGGCCCCGTCGAGGAAGTAGCGCACGTCACGGTCCAGTTTCAGCCGCAGCTGCGTGCGACACCGCTCCTCGGAATGCTCGGCGGACTCCGGCTCGGCTTCCGATACCCAGGCCCGCGACAGGTCTCGGGCACCGATCCGCATGATAGTCAGATCGCCGTCCCCGTAATCCCCCTCGATGGCCACGCCGATACCCGTTTCGAAGTGGCTCCGAAGCCGGAAAGACCCCACCACCCGCGTGGCCACCATGCAGTGGGCGATCTCTACGGCGTTCTCCGAGATATCGAGGGCCGCCGGGTTGGCGAGAAAGGGAATCTCGCCGGTCAGCGCGTGCGCGACGACCACGGTGAACAGCGCCTGTTGATCTCCCTCGCAGCCGGCCATGATTCCTTCGTCGTTGAGAAGTGCAAGCGCGAGGCAGCCCGTGTTGTGATAACGGGTAACGAGGTCGAAGCAGCGCACCGTGACGGCGGTCAGGCCCCGATCCCCTATGAGCTGCTTCAGGCCGAGGTAGATTGCCGCGGCGCGCTCGAGCGCCTCGTCGTCGGGCTCTACGACCGCACTGCTGCGCCCCCGAAGCTCCGCGGCCACCGATCGCGCCGCGTCCGTATCCACATCGTCGATGTAGCGGTACAAATCCTCCAGGTCGACGTCCTCGGTCTCCGCACCGAAGCGGTCACGCAGCACCTCACGGTCAACCGAGCTCGCGATGAGCCAGTCCGAGGGTGCACCGATGAAGCCCATCCTGCTCGAGGAAAGCACGTCGAGCGCGCGCTCCACCGCCGCAAGGTCCGCGAGCCGCAGGGAGACCTCGCGCGGCTCCCCGTGCAGGATCTCGCAGCGCACGCCCTGACTGCGGACCCAGGCGCTGATCTCGAGGGAGGCGGCAAGGGAATTATGCTTGCCGTCGGTGAGGAGATAGACCGGTCGCGGTAATCGGTCCCAGGTATCGACGAACTGATTCTCCGTGCCTCCAGAGGCAATGAATACGACCTGCAGGTCGGCCTCAGCGACAGCACTGGTCGCCGGGTCGGCGGCGCTCGCGGGAAGCTCGCTCGGCTCGATGAATCGAAGCTCGTGATCGGCCGAGATGGCTGCAAACAGTTCGCGGTGGGCCGTTGCCAGGTCGAAGCCCGGGTGGAGGGGCGAGGAAAAGGGAATGAGCTCTATTGTCATGGTCCGGTGAGTATAGCCTCTGACCGGCGCCGACCGCAATGCGCCCGCGCCCGGGCGGGCGCAATCCGGCGCACCGGCCGGATGCGCAATACGCAGGCTCATGTTAGAGTGGAAGGTGGAGAGGATACGACATGCAACACGACACGTTTCTCGCGGACCGCACCCGCAACATGGGATCGAGCGCCATCAGGGAAATTCTCAAGCTGGCAGCGAGACCCGACATCATCTCGCTCGGCGGCGGGATGCCCTCCCCGGACGCCTTCCCGACCGAGTTCATCGACGAGCTGTACCGCCGGGCCATGGACCACTACGGCACCGAAGCGCTGCAGTACACTCGCACCGAGGGTTTTCCTGCGCTGAGAGAGGCGCTCGTCGACCATCTTGCCACGCAGAACATCGAGGTCGGCGCCGACGAGGTGTTTGTGACCACCGGCTCGCAGTCGGTACTCGATGCCATGGGCAAGATACTGGTTTCACCGGGTGACCGCATCGCCGTGGAGGCTCCCACCTACCTTGGCGCGCTGCAGGCCTTCAACCCCTACGAGCCGGCCTATGTACAGATAGACACCGACGAGTACGGCCTGATCCCGGAGTCACTCGAACGAGTCATCGCCGAGCACAATCCGAAGTTTGCCTATCTGAGCCCGACCTTCCAGAATCCGACAGGCCGCACCCTGTCTCTCGATCGACGCAAACAGGTGGCGGAGATCATCAGGCGCAGCGACACCCTCGTCATCGAGGATGATCCTTACGGCTCGCTTCGATACCGCGGAGAATGGGCACCGCCGATCCAGACCTTTGCGCCGGAGCAGGTGGTCTACACCGGGTCGTTTTCCAAGGTGTTCGCACCGGGGCTGCGGGTCGGCTACTACGTGGCACCCGAGCGCGTGCGGCAGTGGCTGGTCATTGCGAAGCAGGGCGTTGATCTCAACACGAGCTCCCTCACGCAGGCGCTCTGCACGGAGTTCATTGCCGGCGGCTACCACGATCGGCATCTGCCGAAGATCATCGAGATCTACCGGCCGAAGCAGGAAGTCATGCTCGAAGAGATGAAACGGCACTTTCCCGAGAGCTTCACGTGGACACAGCCCGACGGCGGGATGTTCATCTGGGCGGAGGGACCGGCGGAGGCCGACATGGAGAAGATCTACGAGGAAGGGATTCGGAACAAAGTCGCCTTCGTTCCGGGAAAGTTCTTCTACAGTGATCCGGCCTCCGGGCAGGCAACCATGCGGCTCAATTTCACCGTGAACAGCCAGGAGAACATTCGCACCGCAATAGAGCGTCTCGGGCTGTCAATCCGCAACGTGCTGGCCGGCTGACTCGCGGGGATCCCGCGCCACGGCTGCCTCATTCGGCGGCGCGGAGGGCACGGCTGACCACGTAGAATGCGGCGTCGGTGATGAGTGCGTATGCTTCAACCTGCACCGGCACACGGGAACCGTCACTCGCGGCATGAACGGTGGCAAACGAGCAGCGCGACGCGCGGCGCAGACGCGGCAGGCAATCGGCTACCGAGCTGCGTGCAGGATCACCGGTGAGCTCGGCCGGTGTGAGCCCCACGAGCTCGTCGCAGCCGTAACCGAGCATTCGCGAGGCGGCGGCGTTCGCCTCCATGCAGCGGAGTGCGCCGTCGCTTCCCAGCTCCCACAGGTAGATCGCTTCCTGCATGTTGTCCAGCACGAGACGGTAGGACTCGGTCTGAGCGCTCAGCTCGCGGGTCGCCACCTCGATGTCCCGCTCGAGTCGATGCTCCCGGGTGCGAAGCTCATTCCGCCGCGCATGCGACTCGAGGATGACCGCGACGGCGTGGGCGGCGGCACGCAGCGTCGTGAGCACGTCGGGGGACAGCGTGTCCGGTTCATTCCGAAGCGGATAGCCTCCGAAACAACTGCGCGCTGTGGCAAGCGGGAGGTTGGGGCTGTCGGGATGGTCGCGGAACTCACCCATGAGCTCGCTGCCCTGAACCGAGTTCACCGTTTCGCGGAAGAGGCGTATCACGCTCGCTTCGTCGTCCTCGTCGGCGAATCGAGCAAGCAGCAGCAACAGCTCGTGTGAGAGGCGCTGTACCGTGTCCGAACTCTGAACCTGCTTGTGCACTCTTTCACTCCGATCACCGCCTCGCCCTCCATTTACGCCCACATCTCTAATATACCATCTAACTCTAATTAACGCAACGTGCATTTCAGGATTTCTCCCGCCCGATTGTCGAGGTGCGCAGTTGGTAATCGTCCGGTTTCAGGATATATTCTCACCGATCAACGCCTATGCGGTCACGCGCGGTACTGCTACGGATAACATGCATCATCTTTCTCCTGTTCGTGGCCGGAGTCGTCATGGGTCAGGACCAGGCCCGCTCGGGGCCTCAGCGCGTGCTCATCATTCATTCCTACAACGACGAGTACCGGTGGAGCGCCACGATGAACGCCACCATCAAGGCGCATCTTCACCGGGAGTTCCCCGAGATCGACATCTATGTGGAGTATCTTGATGCAAAGCGCTACGAGATCGCGGGCATCGCCTCACCGTTTCGCGACCTCCTGGCGGCAAAGTATGCAGACAAAGACCTGGATGTCGTCGCCGTAACCGACAACCCGGCGTTCGCGCTGCTTCTGGAGAGCAGAGAGCGTCTTTTCGGCGACACTCCGGTCGTCTTCGCGGGCATCAACGATTACAGTCCGCGGGCTCATGGCGGACACCGCAATATCACCGGTGTGGCTGAGAAAGCCGACATTCGGGGCACGGTCGAGCTCGGGATGCAGCTGCATCCCGATGCAACACATCTGGTCTCGGTCAGCGACAGTACCATCACCGGCCGCATCACGCAGCGGGAGTTCGACCGGCTGATGGAGGATTTCGCCCCCGAGATCGAGATCATCCGCCTCGCGGGTCTCTCCCGCGACGGGCTGCGCGAGCGGCTGGCTTCCCTGCCCGCCGCCAGCATCGTCGTAAACCTCTCGCTCTTCCGCACCTCCGACGAGGTGGTGTTCAGCGACGCCGAGGGTGGACGCTTTCTTGCAGAGCACACCGAAAGCCCCGTCTACACGGCCTGGGACGTCTTCCTGGGCGGCGGCGTGGTGGGTGGTCTGGTGGTGAGCGCACAGGGCCAGGCGCAGACGCAGGCCGCGATCATGGCGAGGATACTGCGCGGCGAATCGGCGGATTCGATTCCGGTCGTAACCGACAGCCCCAACCGTTTCACCTTCGACTATGCCGCGCTCGAGCGCCATGGCATTGCGATGAACAGCCTCCCGCCCGGGAGCCGAATCATGAACGAGCCGCAGACGATGTGGTACAGCTACCGGAATCAGGTGATCGTCGCGGCTGCGATCATCGCCGTCCTCGGGGTGCTTGTCACTGTGCTGCTCATCAACATAGTTCGCCGGCGGGTTGCCGAACGGCGCCTCAGCCGCAGTGAGCACCGCTACCGCAGAATGTTCGAGAGCCTCCACGACGTCTACGCCGAGGTACGACGGTCCGACGGACGAATCATCACCGTCAGTCCGTCAATTCGCAAGTTCGGGTACGAACCGTCCCGGCTTGTCGGCGCGGAGATCAGCGCGCTGCGCATCGAACCGGCGGCGCAGCGCGAGCTCGTGAACCGTCTCGTGTCGGAGGCAACCGTTGACGACTACGAGCTCGAGATGCACACCGCGGACGGACGGGCCGTCACCGTCTCGATATCCGCCAGACTCGAAGGTCTGGGCACCGATGATGAGCGGATCGTGGGAACAATCCGCGATATGTCGGAGCGCAAATTCATCGAGGAAGAGCTGCGACGTCTGCACAAAGCGGTGGAGGAAGCCGGTCACGCCATCTATATCACCGACGCAAACGGTACCATCCACTACGTGAATCCGGCGTTCGAGCGGACCACCGGGTACTCCCGCCAAGAAGTCCTCGGCGAGAATCCTCGCCTGCTCAAATCCGGGCGCATGCCGGATGAGTACTACGCACGGCTTCAAGAGACGATTCATTCCGGCGGTACGTGGCGGGAGCAGATCGTCAACCGCCGCAAGGACGGCACGCTCTACTATGCGAACCAGACCATCGCGCCGGTGCTGAATGATCGGAATGAGATCGAATGGTTTGTCGCCGTGCAGACCGATGAGACCGAACGGGTGGAGAGCGAGCGTCAGTACCGTCTGCTCGCCGACAATGCCACCGACATGATTTCCCGTCACGCGGCGGACGGGACGTATACCTACGTCTCCCCCGCGTGTCGGTACCTCCTCGGCTATGAGCCGGATGAGCTCGTCGGGGTCAACTGCTACGAGTTCTTCCATCCCGAGGACGTCGCGAAGATACAGCAATCTCACGAGACCATACGCAGCGGACCCGAGATCACCTACGTGACCTACCGCATCCGCTGCAAGGATGGAACCTATACCTGGTTCGAGACCACCAGCAAGACCATCTGGGACGAGGAACGCCAGTCGGTCTCGGAGATCATCACGGTATCCCGCGACGTAACCGAGCGGATTCGTATCGAGGAGCGCTTGAAGGAGGCCAAAGCCCAGGCCGAGTCGGCGAGTCAGGCGAAGAGCGAATTCCTGGCAAACGTCAGCCACGAGATACGCACGCCGCTCCACGCCATCATGGGGTTCGGCGAACTCCTGCGACGGCGCACGAGCGACTCGACCGCGCATCACTACATCGGGACGATTGAAGAATCGGCCGAGAC
>JAWLDL010000019.1:0-4243 GCA_041686675.1 Spirochaetia bacterium
GGCTCGCAATGAAAGTGAGAGCAAGCGTAAAGCCGATTTGCGGCAACTGCAAAGTCATCAAGCGGCGGGGTGTCGTGCGCATTGTGTGTTCGAACCCGAAGCACAAGCAGCGCCAGAAGTAGGGGGATTATTACATGGCTCGTATTGCAGGAATCGATCTTCCAAATAAGCCTGTCGCGATTTCGCTGACCTATATTTTCGGAATCGGTCGGTCCTCGGCCCGTGCGATCTGCGAATCAACGGGTATCGATCCGACGCGGCGGATGAACGACCTCACCGCCGAAGACATCAATGAGCTGCGAGGCGTCATCGAGAACGAGTACACCACCGAGGGCCGACTTCGGACGCAGGTGTCTCTGAACATCAAGCGGCTCATGGACATAGGTTGCTACCGCGGTCTTCGCCATCGGAAGGGACTTCCGGTGCGCGGTCAGCGGACACGCACAAATGCGCGGGCCCGGAAGGGCAAGCGTAAGACGGTTGCCGGAAAGAAGAAATAGTCGCGGAGGCAGTTTGTGGCGAAGACGAAGAAGCGCAGAGAACGAAAAACAGTATACAGAGGGCAGGTCTATATTCAGGCTACCTTCAACAACACGATCGTAACGATAACCGACGAAGTCGGTAACGGTGTGTCGTGGGCAAGCGCGGGATCCCTGGGGTTTCGCGGGGCAAAGAAGTCCACGCCCTATGCGGCGCAGACCACCGCGCAGACGGCGGCCCAGAAGGCCATGGATATGGGGCTGCAGGAAGTCGACGTGTTCGTGAAGGGGCCTGGTGTGGGGCGTGAGTCGGCAATCCGTTCGCTTGGCGCGCTCGGTCTGACGGTACGGAGTATCAAGGATGTGACGCCCATTCCGCATAACGGGTGCCGACCCCGCAAGAGCCGACGGGTTTAGCTCGAGGACACTATATGGCACGAAAGAACTTGCTCAAAGGATTCAAGAGGCCGAAAGGCATCACGTTCGAACACAGCGAAGTCAATCCCTACTACGGGAAGTTCGTTGCACATCCCTTCGAGCGGGGCTATGGTCACACGATCGGGAACACGCTTCGGCGGATTCTGTTGTCCTCGATTCAGGGATACGCGGTAAGCGCCGTGCGGATTACCTCCTACGACAGCGAGGGTACGGCTCACGTCATTTCGAGTGAGTACGAATCCATTCCTGAAGTGGTGGAGGATACCCCGGACGTTATCAACAATCTCAAGCAGCTTCAGATCAAGCTCGACGGCGAGACGGATCAGAAGACACTGCTCGTCGAGGTCAAAGGCCCCGGCGCGGTGAGCGGCGAGAACTTCGAAAATGAAGAGGGGGTGCACATCCTGAACAAGGATCAGCACATCATGACCCTCATGGACAACGGCAACCTCGAGATCGAGGTTCAGATCGACCTCGGCCGCGGATACGTACCGGCGGAGGTCAACGAGAAATACATCGAGGTGATCGGAACCATTCCGGTGGACGCGGTGTTCTCGCCGATCCGGCGCGTAAAGTACGACGTGGAAAACACGCGCGTGGGACAGCGGACCGATTACGACAAGCTCGTATTCGAGTTGTGGACCGACGGGACGGTACCGCCGGAGGATGCCATCGCGGAGGCTGCCAAGATCGCCAAGGATCAGTTCACCATCTTCATCAACTTCGATGAGGATCAGATCATGGGCGACGACGACATCGACGAGGAAGAGGAGCGGGTGCGAAAGCTGCTCGATACGCCGGTAGAGGAGCTCGAGCTCTCCGTGAGGTCGTCGAACTGCCTGAAGAATGCCAATATTCGAACGATCGGGGACCTGACCTCAAAGAGCGAAGACGAGATCGCAAAAACGCGGAACTTCGGGAAGAAGTCTCTGCAGGAGATCAAGGAAAAGCTCGGCGAGTGGAACCTCGCGCTCGGTATGAATGACTACAGCGCGCTCAAAGAGTCCCTGAAGCTTCGGGAAGACAACGACGAGGAAGAGGAACATGAAGCATAAAGTAGGTTACAACAGGCTCGGCCGGAAGGCATCACACCGGAAGTCGCTTCACCGTAACATGGTTACCTCGCTGTTTCTCGAGGAGCGGATTCGGACCACGAAGGCCAAGGCTCAGGCGGTTCGCCGGACTGCGGAGAAGATGATCACGCGAGCGAGGGAAGATAGCGTCCACAACCGGCGTATCGTCGGCAAGGACATAAAGGATAAGGCGGCCCTGGCGAAACTCTTCACCGATGTGGCGCCGAGATTCGCAAAGCGACCCGGCGGATACACCCGCATCCTGAAGCTCGGTCAGCGAACGGGCGATGCGAGCGAGATGGTGCTGCTCGAGCTGGTCCAGGGTACCGAAGAAGTGCAGGAAGAGAAGGTCCGCCGTCGGCGCCGACGCCGCGAGAAGAAGGAGCAGGAAGCTCAGGAGCTCGCGGAGCAGGAGGCAGCCGCCGAGAAGGCCGAGGCGGAAGAACCGGTGGCGGACGAGGCGACTCCGGAAACGGCAGCCACAGCGGAAGAGCCGGAACAGACGCCGGAGGCATCGGAAGACGACCCGGAACAGAAATAAGGGCGTTTACCGGCGTCGCGGGCCTGCCGATACTAGAGATGGAGTCTGATCTGAAGGCGGCGTCCGGTTCATGAAAACTCATCAGAAGACCGCGCTCAGTCTGCTGCTGGCCGTGGTCGTGTTCAGCACATTCGCCGTCCTTTCGTATTCGGGGCTGTTCGAATACATAGAGGCCAATTTCTATGACCCGCGTGTGCGCGATCGGGTGGAGAGTACACTCGATCGCGGCGCCGAGGTCCTCAATACCTACCACGAGAATAACCGTGAGCGATTCGGCGCGGTACTGACGGAGCCCGCGGTACGAAGCGTGTATCGCGTCAACCAGAGCCGCGACGACATCGTCGCCCGCCGCAATTTCTTCGCGCGTCTCGAGGAGCAGGTCACGTCCCTTGCGTTCGTGAGGTTCGTGGACGCTGACGCCGAGCGACTGTGGTACTCCACACTGCCGGCGGACGTAACCTCGGAGACCGACTTCCGTCGGGAGTACGCTCCCCTGGCGGAACTCGGCGGCGGAACCTCCCCCGCAGAGCTCGTCTTGCCGGCCGACGGAAGCCCGGACATTGTCCTCGATCCCGAGGGCAATCACTTCGTATATCGTTTTCCGGTGGAGGACGAGTTCGGCATTGTGCAGGGCACGGCGCTGTTCTACCTCGGCCCGAGCGGTGCAACCGATGCACTGGTGCGGAACGACGTAATCGAAGTCGGGCAACGTCTGGTCATAGCCGGTGATGAGCGCATCATTGCCAATTACGCACCCAGATTCGGAACTGCGCTTCGCGAGGAGATCGCGTCCGTCGATCTTGACCGTGCCGGGGGTACCCAGCCGGTGCTTACCAGCGGCGACGGCGTGGAGTACCTGGTGTTCTCGCAGTCTCTTGAGACGGTGGGGCGCGTCCTGTACCTATCGCCGCTGTCGGCGTTCCGGATGAACGAGGTGATGCGCTGGGTACTGTTGTCTTCGACTTTTCTCAGTGTATTCCTTCTTGCCTTCCTCATTCTTAACATCCGCCAGGATCCCGAAGTGGTGCTCACCGAGCGGATCAAGCGGTTTCAGATCAACCTCCTGCGTGAGCTCTTCGAGACGGGCGAGAAACCCGACTGGGAGCAGAAGCGCATCGAGCTCGAAGAACGCAAAGAGGAGGTCAACCGCGAGATCAAGCGTGGCATCGGCCGCCTGAGTCCTTCGAAAGAGAAGGAGGTCGACGACCTCCTGGAGAAGAGTTGGGACGAAATCCTCAACGTCATCGGGAACCGTACGCGCGTCGAGGACCGCACGGACCGCATCGACCTCGAGCGCCTCGAGGACATGATCGAGAAGGTGCTGTCGAACTTCGCCTCCCTCCCGGCCGCCGGCGGGGCAAGCGCCGGCTCCGGCGGCGGCGCACGGCAGCAGTCCGCTGTTGCCGAAGGCGGCGAAGCCCCCTCGTCTTCGAGCACGCCGGTCCCCGCTGACTCGACTCCGGTCTCCGGCGCCGGTAGCGTGTCCTCTGAGCCTTCCGGTGAGCCCGTAGAGGTCGAGGAACTCGAGGAGCTGGAGGACGCGGAAGAAGCGCAGGAGCCCACCGAGGGCGATTTCACCAGCGGCATGAAGCCCGTCGAGGTGGAGGAAGTCGGCGAAGACGAAGACGAAGGCGAAGAGCTTGAGTCACTTGAGGACGGCGAAGAGCCCGAAGAGCTTGAGGACGCCGAAGAGCTTGAGGACGCCGAAGAGC
>JAWLDL010000019.1:4343-15214 GCA_041686675.1 Spirochaetia bacterium
CCGAAGAGCTTGAGGACGCCGAAGAGCTTGAGGACGCCGAAGAGCCCGAGGAGCTCGAAGAAGCGGAAGAGCTCGAGGCCGTTGAGGAGCCCGAGGAGCTGGAGGGTGCCGAGGAGCCCGAGGACCTGGTAGACGCTGAGGAGCCTGCCGAGGCCGATTTCACCGCCGGCATGAAGCCCGTCGAGGTGGAGGAGGTCGAAGCGGTCGAGATGGAAGATCGCGCCGAGTTCGGTGCTCTTGAGGAGACGACGAAACTCGAGCAAATGAGCGGCCGGGAGACGGTGGAAGCGGCACGTGCGCAAGAGCGTGCTTCCGGGGAACCACCGAGCGACGAGGAGCTTCTGCGGGACCTCAGTCACGTTCGGGAGGAATGGGAGGAGGACGAGGTGGCGCCAGCCCCCGCTGCAGCAGATGACGCCGCCGAGCTCGGAGAGCCGGGAGAGCTCGAGGAGCTGGAAGAGGCGGAAGAACTGGAGCCCCTGGATGAGGAGCCCGAAGAGGCGGAGACTGCGGCACCGGAAGCCGAACCGGAGCCGGAAGCGAAACAGCAGGCGGCAGAGCCGCAGGCCGCGGACGAAGTCGAGGAGCTCGAGCCGGCGGATCTCGAGGAGCTCGAAGCCGAGGATGCCGAGCTCGAGGAGCTGGAAGCCGAAAAACCGCACACGGGCGAGCCCGAAGCCGGTGAGCGGGAGCCGGAGGCCGAAACTGTCGAGGAGCTTGAAACGGTTGAGCCCGAGCGCGACGAGGAGCCTGAGCCGCTGCAACCCTCATCACCGCGCGCCACCGGAGAAGTGCGAATGAGCGACTGGTTCTCCTTTGCGCGGCATGAGAGCACGTCGCTCGAGGACGAGGACGTCGAGGAGGCGGAGCTCATCGAAGAGCTCGAAGAGGAGGAACCCGCCGAGCCCGCCGTGCCCGAGAAAGCGGCCGACACGGGAGAGGCCGACACGGGAGAGGCCTACAGGCTCGAGGACGACCTCATCGTCTTCACCACCGCTGCGGATACCGACAACGAGTACTTTGAAATTCTGAGGCTGGAGCCGGGAAACACGGATGTTGAAGCCCAGTCGGAGGCTGAGGTTTTTACCGCGGACGGCGAGGTCGTGCAGATAGACGAGCGGGTGTACGAGAGCTCGCATGATACGCCCGACGAAGAGGTTCGCGAGCTTGTGGAATCCATTGTCGGCACCGAGGATGAGGAGGATGCTGCGGGCATCGACGAGCTTCTCGCCCCCGGTGGCGGCCTGGATCTGCTTCCGGTCGGCCAGAGAGAGGAGGGGCTCGTAACCGGAGGAGAGTCGGCAGGTGCAGGACGCACGCCTACGATAACCCCGCGCGGGCTCGATTACGATGCCATCCTCTCGAGCTACTCGGCAAACGAAGGTGGTATTCTGAAGTCCCTCGTCGAGTTCACCCGATCCTGGGGTGCCCGTGCTGCGGGAGTACTCCTCCCTCATGACGACGAGTTGCGGCTCGAGCACAGTCTTGCCATCGAGGAGCGGTGCCAACGGAACTTCGTGGTTTCAGGCGACAGCGACGTGTACCGGCATGTCTTCAGCCATCGCAGCATACTTCTCGCTCGCGAGCCGTTGCACCGCTTCCGCTCCTTCCGCGGGGTCTGCAGCGAGGCGGCGTTTGCCTACATCGGTGAAGTTCTCCTCCTTCCCATTGTATTTCGCGGGCAGGAGGGATACCTGTTCCTCGGCGTGCGCGACGGGGCGACGAACATTCGGGAGCTGTTGGCCAACGCCGGTATGTCGCTCCCCGAGGTCTCGCCCGCAGCAGCAAGCTCCTGAAATCGGTGAAGCATCCTGGAGGCATGGTGAGCGACGCCAAAGAGATACACGTCTACACCGACGGCGGCTGTCATGGAAACCCGGGCCCGGGCGGGTGGGCCTACGTTCTGGAGGTCGACGGGGCCCGCTACATGGCAAAAGGCGCCGAGAATGAGACGACGAATAACCGCATGGAGCTGACGGCGGTCATAAACGCCCTGACCCACCTATACCGCAATGGCCTCTGCGAGGAGTCGACCGTGCACATACACACCGATTCTCAGTATGTGCGAAACGGCATCACCAGCTGGATTCACACCTGGGAGCGAAACGGGTGGAAGACCAGTGCCAGGAAGCCCGTGAAGAACCGTGAGCTCTGGATACGTCTGAGAGAAGCAGAGCAACGCTGCAGGGTCGAGTGGCACTGGGTGCGCGGTCACAGTGGACATGCCGGAAACGAGGAAGTTGACGGCCTCGTCCAGGAAGCTATCGCCGAGATCTCCTGACAGTTCATTTTTCACAGCCATTTACAAGCAGCAGGCCCCCAATTCCGGTATCTCCGTGTGAGGAGGCATGCTGTGAAGGTATACAGTTACGTGCCGGGCGGATACGCGGGAGATCTCGTTTCGGTGGAGGTCGATATTCGACGGGGGATCCCGAGTACGGATATCGTCGGGCTTCCTGACAACGCGGTCCGAGAGGCGCGCGAGCGTGTTCGGGTTGCACTGCGTAAGGCAGCACTCGAGTACCCGCCTGACCGCGTGCTCATCAATCTGGCTCCCGCCGGCGTACGCAAGATTGGTGCATCCTTCGACCTGGCGATCGCTGTGGCCGTCCTGGAGGCTTCCGGTCAGTTGTGTCCACCGGACGAGCCCGGCAGACCTGCGGCAGTGCTCGTCCTCGGCGAGTTGCAGCTCGACGGCACCGTCAGAGGCGTGCGGGGCGTGCTCTCGGCCGTTGCGGCAGCTACCGAGCGCGGCATCGATCACGCGCTGGTACCCGCGGAGAACCTCCGCGAGGCCAGAGCGCTGCGCCGCGGGACGGTGGCCGGTGCCGAGCGGCTCCAGGAGGCGATCAGCGTGCTCGCCACGGGGTTCTCGGCACGGATCCCCACGGCGGGCCGGCAGGGGCGCCCGGCGGACGCCCGCAGCGTGCCGGCCCGCGCCCGCGAAACGACCGACGACGCCGCGGCCCGACCGAAGCCCGACGCGAACATGCCGGACTACGCGGAGCTGCGCGGGCAGGCCCGGTTCAAGCGAGCGCTGGAGCTTGCAGCAGCCGGGCGCCATAACCTGATCGTTGTCGGCCCCCCGGGAAGCGGAAAGACGATGGGTGTGCGGGCGCTGCCCTCGGTAGCACCCGATCTCGAGCAGTCGGAATCGCTCGAGGTGACGCGCATCTACTCGCGGGCCGGGCTTCTGGGCGGCGGCGCCGATCTGTTCCGTCGCCCGCCCTTCCGCGCGCCGCATCATACCGCATCGCTGCAGGGAATCGTCGGTGGTGGCCGGGACCTGCTGCCCGGAGAGATATCGCTTGCCCATCGAGGCGTCCTCTTTCTCGACGAGGCAGCCGAGTTTCGCAAAAACGTCCTGCAGAGCCTTCGCGAGCCGGCCGAGGAGCGGCGTATCGTGATCGCGCGTGCGGGTCGTACCTACTGGTACCCCGCCGACTTTCAGCTGGTGCTCGCGGCGAACCCCTGCCCCTGCGGCTACTTCGGCCATCCCACCCGGATGTGCACCTGCAGCATGGCGGAGGTGACCCGATACTGGAAGCGACTCGGCGGCCCGCTCATGGACCGCATAGACGTACGCGTCCGCGTCGACCCGCGTGCCTCGGACGGCTCATCTCGTGAAACGGAATCCCAGGACGGCCTGGACGGCCGGGGCGACGCCGCGGAATCTTCCGAGAGAATGCACGGACGCATTGTCGAGGCGACGCGCCGTCAACGGGAGCGCTATCGGGACGAGCCCTACAGCAGCAACGCAGGGGTCCCGGCCTCCCATCTCAGACGCTATGCGCGAGTGTCGCCGGAGAACGAGGACGTCGTAGAACGGGCAGCCGAAAAGCTTTCTCTGTCTTCACGGGCGGTGGTCTCCGTGCTTCGCATGGCGAGAACGATTGCCGACCTCGACGGCAGCCCGGACGTCCATCGACAGCATCTTCTCGAGGCCGTTCAGCACCGACGGCTCGGCGAGGGGCACCGGTGGTTTTAGACGGCTGTTGGCATCAGCTCGAACGTGGTTTATATTTGCAGACGGGATGGCCTCCAGACGCATGTCACGTTCACAGTTACTGAGTACCGGCGCCGCCGCCCTGGTGCTGGCGACACTGCTCGCGATCGGGTTCGGTCTGATCGATTTGCCGGTCGGAGCTGACGAGGGTGGAGCCGACGACGGTGGAGCCGACGGCGGGGCGACCGGTGAGAGCGCGACGGACCTGGCCGTCCACGGGTCCGCTTCGGAGGGCGGCTCGGCAGGAGCCCCCGAGAATGCGGCACTCGAGCTCGAGACGAACGTCTCCGACCTCCGCAGCGGCGTGCCCGTTGCAACGAACAGCACCTACACCGAAGAAGAGCAGCAGAACATCCGGGTGTATGAGAACCGCAACCCCGGCGTTGTGAACATCACCACCGAAACGGTGTCCTACAACTGGTTCCTCGAGCCGGTGCCGCGCGAGGGTAACAGCGGGTCGGGCTCGATCATCGACCGGCGCGGCTACGTGCTGACCAACAATCATGTGGTGAGCGAGGCGTTCAAGGTATTCGTCACGCTTGCCGACGGCGCCCGCCTCGAGGGGGAGGTCGTCGGGGCCGATCCGGAGAACGACCTTGCGGTAGTGAAGTTCGAGCCGGGCGGTCGCGCGCTCAGCACGATTCCCCTCGGACGATCCGACGATCTTCGCGTCGGACAAAAGGTGATCGCGATCGGCAATCCTTTCGGCCTCGACCGGACGCTCACCACGGGTATCGTGAGCGGCCTCGGTCGTCCGATCCGCACGCAGAACGACCTGGTGATCCGCGACATGATACAGACCGATGCCTCGATCAATCCCGGGAACTCCGGGGGCCCGCTCCTCGATTCCCGTGGGCGGATGATCGGCGTCAACACGATGATTTACTCACCCTCCGGTGGCTCGATCGGTATCGGCTTCGCCGTACCCGTGGATACGGCACGACGCGTCGTTCCCGATCTCATCGAGTTCGGCAAGGTGCGCCGGGGGTGGATCGATATTGTGCCGCGACAGCTCTTCCCACAGCTCGTCGACTATGCGAACCTGCCGACGGACCGCGGTATCCTGATTTCGGAGGTGATTCCAGGCGGCAACGCCGAGCGGGCCGGGCTCCGCGGCGGAGAGGAGAGCCGCGCGGTGCGCTACGGCAGCACCATCATTTATCTCGGGGGGGACATCATAATCGGGGTCGACGGAACCCCGGTGCGGTCCATTGCAAACCTCTACGAGGCACTCGAGGACAACAAACCAGGCGAAGAGGTGAGCGTGACCTACGTCCGAGGCAGCCGGGAACGGACCGCGACCGTTGAGCTCTCCGAACGCCCCGAGCGCTTCCAGTGGGATTGACGTCTACAACAATGGCACGACGCGAGTTCAGGATCAGCTCCGAATACCAGCCGGCAGGCGATCAGGGCCGGGCGATAGAGCAGCTCTCAGGCGGTCTCGACGGGGGAAGCCGCTTCCAGACCCTCAAGGGCGTTACCGGCTCGGGTAAGACGTTCACCATGGCGAACCTCATTGCCCATGCCCAGATGCCGACCCTGGTGGTATCGCACAACAAGACACTCGCCGCCCAGCTCTATCGGGAGTTCTCCCAGTTTTTCCCCGAGAACGCGGTGGAGTATTTCGTCTCCTACTACGATTATTACCAGCCGGAGGCCTACGTCGCCTCGCGGGATCTCTACATCGAGAAGGACGCCTCCATCAACGACGAGATCGACCGGCTGCGTCTGTCCGCGACCACCAATCTTCTCGAGCGAAACGATGTGATCGTCGTCGCCACCGTCTCCTGCATCTACGGCCTCGGCAGCCCCCATGACTATCGCAATATGCGCCTGCGGCTCGACACCGGCGTGGAAGTAAACCTCCACGAGGTGAAGATGAAGCTCGTTTCGCTGCAGTACGAGCGAAATGACGCCGTCCTGCAGCGCGGGAAGTTTCGCCTCAAGGGCGACGTCCTCGAGATCTTCCCGGCGTACATGGAGGAGGCGTTTCGCATCGAGCTCGCCTTCGACGAGGTGGAGCGCATACGCCGCATCGATCCGCTCACCGGCGAGGTGCTCGAGACCCTCGAGGTACTCTTCGTCTACCCGGCCAAGCATTTCGTAATGCCCGAACGGCAGGTGCAGCAGGCGGTGGAGCGTATCCGCGAGGAACTCGACGTGCGCTACGAGGAGCTCGTCGCGCAGAACAAGCTCGTCGAGGCGCAGCGTCTGAAGACCCGCACGCTCTACGACATCGAGATGCTCGAGGAGATGGGCTACTGCTCCGGCATCGAAAACTACTCTCGTCACCTCAGCGGTCGCGAGGAGGGCGAACGACCGGCGGTGCTGCTCGACTACTTTCCGGACCGCTTTCTGACCTTCATAGACGAGTCTCACGTCACCGTTCCCCAGGTACGGGGGATGTACGCCGGCGATCGGTCGCGGAAGCTCTCACTGGTGAATTACGGGTTTCGTTTGCCCTCCGCTCTGGATAACCGTCCCCTCGTTTTCGAGGAGTTCGAGTCTCTCATCGGCCAGACGATATTCGTCTCGGCCACTCCCTCGCGGGAAGAGCGGGAGAAGTCCGATCGCATGGTCGAACAGATCATTCGTCCCACCGGCCTGCTCGACCCGGAAATCGAGGTACAGCCCACCGAGGGACAGATCGAGCACCTCCACGGCGCCATCATGAAACGCATCGACTCAGGCGAGCGGGTTCTGGTGACGACCCTCACCAAGAAGATGGCCGAGGATCTCACCGACTACCTCTCGAATCTCGGGCTGAAAGTGCGCTACCTCCATTCCGAGGTGGAGACCTTCGAGCGGGCAGAAATTCTCACTGAGCTCAGGTCGGGCCGTTTCGACGTCCTGGTCGGGATCAACCTGCTGCGCGAGGGACTCGACCTCCCCGAGGTTTCCCTCATCGGGATTCTGGATGCGGACAAAATCGGATTTCTGCGGTCCTCGACATCCCTGATTCAGACGATCGGACGTGCCGCCCGGAATGTCAACGGCCGCGTCATCATGTACGCCGACCGCATCAGCGATGCAATGCGGGAGGCAATGGAGGAGACCGAGCGCCGCCGCGCCATACAGAAGGAGTACAACAAGAAACACGGGATCACGCCGCAGACCATACGCAAGGCCGTCAATGATATACTGATCCGTGAGAAGGAAGAGAAACAGCAGAACGAGCGTCTGACCATCGACATTCTGAAGCAGAGCTACAACGTGCTGATCCCGTCACAGAAGACCGCACTGATCCGGGCCCTCGAGAAGCAGATGCTCGAACACGCCAAGAATCTGGAGTTCGAAGAAGCCGCAGTTGTCCGGGACGAGATCCGAACGCTGAAAGCCGGCGCCGAGACCGACGCGGAGTCCGGGTCGGCCGCCGGGACAGAGACCGAGCCCGAGTAGTGAGACGATTCCACGCCATGCGAACCGCCCTGCGCCATGCAATCAGATTAGTCGCACTCATCCTCCTCACAGTGGCTGCCCTGCCGGGCTGCTCGGAGCGGGACGACGTTGACCGTGTCGAGCTGCCCACGACGCCGGTGCTGAGTTTCCGTGCCGGCTGGGCGGTCGTGGACACAGGCTACGCACGTATCCTCGAGCAACCGGATCCGGACAGTGGTATCGTGGGCCACGAGCGGCGGGGGGCAATGCTGGAGATCCTGTCGAAGACGAACTACACCGATCGCATCGGTGACGAAACCGACTTCTGGTACCAGGTCCGTTCCGACGACTTCTCGGGATGGGTGTTCGGCCCCGCTGTCGAGCTCTACACGTCCCGGCAGCGCGCGCTGAATGCCTCGAGGATTTTGAGCGATGAGTGAGACTGTCGTGTCGGCGCTGCCACTCGTACTACCCCCGCTGCTCGGTGCCGTCATCGGCTACGTGACGAACTACGTCGCCATACGCATGCTCTTCCGGCCGCTTACGGCGAAGCACGTGCTCGGCCTCCGTATCCCTCTCACCCCGGGAATCATCCCGAAACAGCGGTATGAGCTCGCCGAGAGCATCGGCAACATGGTGTCCACGCAGCTCCTCAACGAGGAGGCGGTGCGTACCCACATCCGCACGCCCGGGTTCCGCGACGCCGTCGCCGAGGGAGTGCGTACCTCCACCGACAGGTTACTGTCGACGGTCCCCGCTTCCTACGACTGGAAGGCGCTCGAGTCACTCGGTGGCGTGGCTCGGGAGGCCGCCGGGGGTATGCTTCGCAGCTTCCTCGCGTCCCCGGCGTTCCGTGAGGGGATCCTGGCCGTTGCACGCAACATGCTGTTTCAGGTTGCCCGTTACGAGATTCGCGCCGTCGCGCCGGACCCCGACCGCATGCGTGCGATGCTCGAGAGTATGGTGGGGCGCGCGGCGAGCGGAGAGCTCCGGGCGGCCGTGAAGACGATGGCCCACGAGTGGCTTGAGCAGCGCCTCGCGGATAATACCCCCATGAGCCGCTACATCTCCGACGGGTTCATCGGCGAAGTGGAGCGCATAGCCGATGATGTCTACGGCCCCTCCTTCGAGCATCTTCTCGAGTGGCTGAACCGCCCCGATATCCGCACCCAGCTCGAGCACCGGGGCAAGGGCATCCTGCGGAATATCCTCGACAAGCTGACCTTCATGCAGCGGTTTTTCGTAACCGCCGCGCAGTACGACCGGCAGCTCGAGGAGCGGATGCCGGCCATCGTCGACGATCTGGTAAATACCCTGCGCAGAGCCGGATGGGAACCGGAGAACCGGCGTCGCGCCGTGGAGGCAATCGGCGACGCCCTGCGAAAGATTCAGTCCCAGGGCTTCAGCGAGGCGGTCGGAAAGAGCCGCCTCGATCTGCCGTCACGGGTGCATCAAATGATAGACGAAATCGCGACGGTGATGGAGCGCGACACCGTGCAGCAGCGCATTGTCGATGCCCTGATGTCCGTCATGCATCGATACGAGGACCGTACCGTCGGCGAGGTGCTCGAGTCTTTTTTCGCGATGGACCTCGAGAGCCTTGCTGTGGAGATATCGGAGCGACTCTCGGCGCTCGTGCAGCCGGAGCAGCAGAGCGGTGCGCTTGTGGGTGAGGCTGAGCGCATCCTCAGGGACTTCACCTCCGGCTTCGGGTCGGTTACCATTCGGGAAATACTGGATCTGGATGACGAGGACAAGGAGCGTGTCGACAACGCCGTTGCGGACGGCCTGACGACGCTCGTGGAGCGACGGCTGCCGCAGCTGGTGCAGTCCCTCGATATCCGGCGCCTGGTGGTGAACCGCGTCAACAGTCTCGACGTCTCGGAGGTCGAGCGGCTGCTTCTCATGGTCATTGCCCGGCATCTGAAGTGGATCAACCTGTTCGGCGCGCTGCTCGGGGCGCTGATCGGCGGCTCGCAGGTAGTGCTCGGGTACGTCATGTAGAGGAGGGCCGAGTGGCGCGCGAACATACCGTTCTCATCGTTACAGACGATCCCGAGCTCGCCCGGATCGCCGCGGCGGCCGCAGAGGACAACGGAGCCGAGGGGGTGACCGTGGCTTCCTTCGATGAGGCCGTATCGGTCGCCGAAGGTCAGGAGATCACCATGGCCGTCATCGACCTCGATCTACCCGACGACGACGGCTGGAAGGCGACCGAAGAGTTCCGGCGGTTGTATTTCCGCCGACCGTTGCAGGTCCTGCTGTGCTCGGAGAATTGCGAGGGCGAGTTCGCCGCGACGGCACTCGATGCGGGAGGCGACGACTTCCTCGGGAAACCCGTCGACGAGCTGCAGATGCACGTGCGTCTGCGGGCGGCAACCATCCGACTGCGTCACCAGACGGACCTCCATCACGAGCGTGAGTTCTACCGCCGCGCGGTGAAGCAGGAGGAGGAGCTTTCCTCCCGCGTGCTCGATCAGAACCTGCACCTGAGGAAGGCGTACGAGGAAGTTGCCGGCCTCAACAGGCAGCTCGAGCGGGTGAACCAGGAGCTCGAGCGCGTCGCCCGCGTCGATGTGCTCTCAGGGCTCATGAATCGCATGAGCCTCTTTGATTCCCTCGACGTGGAAATCGAGCGAAGCATGAGGTCGGGACTCCCCCTGTGCGGAATCATGGTCGATATCGATCACTTCAAAGAGGTCAACGACACCTACGGACACGCCTGCGGCGACAAGGTGATCCGCGCCCTCGGCGCCGTGTTCCGACAGGAGCTCCGCAAATACGACTACGCCGGTCGCTACGGGGGCGAGGAGTTCTTCGTCGCGCTGCCGAACAGCTCCCTGAATCAGGCGTCGATGTTCGGCGAACGGGTGCGCAGCAACCTCGAGGAGCTGAGCGTGGATTGCGAGGAGGCATCCGTGACCATTTCGGTCTCGATGGGCATCGCCAGGTTTCGTCGGGGTGAATCCCGTGACATGTGGATCTCCCGCGCCGACCGTGCGATGTACGTGGCGAAGCAGAAGGGCCGCAACCGGATCGAGATCGAGCCGGCGTCCTGACTGCCGCTCAGGACTGCCCCTCAGGATTGGTGCTGCGGCAGTCTGATGGTGAAGCGACTCCCGCGTCCGAGCTCGCTTTCGACCTCGACCGATCCGCCATGTGCCTGCGCGATGTGCTTCACGATTGACAGGCCGAGCCCTGTCCCGCCGAGGGCGCGGCTTCGCGCCTGGTCCACCCGGTAAAAGCGCTCGAAAATGCGCGGAAGGTCACGGCGTGGAATACCGGGACCGGTGTCGGCCACCGCGATCAGCAACTCCCCCTCCGACCGCGTGATTTCGATCCCCACGTCCGCGCCTTTCGGGCTGTACTTGACCGCGTTGTCCACGAGATTCGTTACCGCCTGCTGCAGAAGGCTCGCATTGACGTAGGCGTCGGAGGAACATTCACGGTCCCGATACAGGCGCACGCCCTTTCGTTCGGCCTGTGG
>JAWLDL010000020.1:0-14666 GCA_041686675.1 Spirochaetia bacterium
AAGCGGCGCCGCGGGTCGCCGGGAGTGGGAGCGGGAGTGGGAAGTGATGAGAACCCGAGCTTGACAGGACCCCGGGGCAACTGCTATTTACTACATGTCGGCACAGCCTGCGACTGTCGTATAATGGTATTACCCCAGCCTTCCAAGCTGGTGATGCGGGTTCGATTCCCGTCGGTCGCTTTTTCTGTCGTTGTCCTGTCCGTCGGTTTTCCTGTCAGCGGGCTAATCCGTCATCGCATATCTTCCCCGAAGTCAACGTAGACAGTCCCCGTTGCAACACCTGCCCGCAGAGAATATGGTTGACTGAGGCAGCAATCCATCAGGTTGTTCGCGGGGCGTCCGCACTCCCGGCGGCAACACGGGAGCCGAAGTGGCCACAGCTAACAATGGCGTACAGCGACTGAGCTCAGGTGTCGCAGGTCTCGATCAGATTCTCAACGGTGGCTTTCCCGCCGGCAGAATCTACCTGGTCCACGGCGATGCAGGCACGGGCAAAACGACGACCGGTCTTCACTTTCTCATGGCGGGTGCCGCCGCAGGCAAGCGGTGTCTGGGCCTCACCCTGCTGCAGACCCTCTCCGAGCTGCGGGAAATCATCACCTCCCACGGGTGGGACACGGACGGCATCATCCTTTCGGAGCTGCCACGGGAGATTCGGGATGCCGCCACGATGGAACAGACGGTGTTCAACACCGCCGATCTCGAGCTCTCCGAGGTAACCGACGCCATCGAGTCGGCAATCACGGAGTATCAGCCCGAGTGCCTGTTCCTCGACTCGTTGAGCGAGCTCGGCGTTCTCGTGGACACGCGGTACCAGTTGCGCAGGCAGCTTCTGAGATTGAAGCACTTGCTCGATTCCATCGAGTGCACCACGATCCTCTCCGCCGGGGCTGCCGGAGATCTGGACAACGCCACCCTGGAAACCCTCGTACACGGGGTGATCGGCCTCGAGATGAAGGCGCCGGAGTTCGGCCGGCCACGGCGACGGGTCCTCGTCAGCAAGATGCGCGGGATGGATTTCCAGGCCGGCTACCACGACGCGGACATCGTGACCGGCGGTCTGGAGGTATATCCGCGCATCCTGGCAGGAAACCGACGCACAGAGGAGAGGCTTGCAATACCGAGCGGCAATGAGGGCCTCGATTCGCTGCTCGGCGGCGGCATCGAAGAGGGGACGACGTGTGTCATCTCGGGTACATCCGGCGCCGGCAAAAGCACTCTGAGCTGTCTCTACGCCTACGCTGCTGCGCTTCGAGGTGTGCGCACCTCGATGTTCTGTTTTGATGAACGCATCGAGACACTTCTTCGCAGATCATCCCTCCTCGGTATGCCGCTGGAGGAACATATCGATGCCGGTCTCATCAAAGTTCACCAGATCAACGTGGGAGACCTCTCTCCCGGGCAGCTCTCTCACATGATACGCCACGCTGTGGAGCAGGAGGCCGTACGGATCGTCATTCTCGACAGTCTCAGCGGCTACCTCCAGTCGATGCCGGGCGAGCGTGAGCTCATCACGCAGCTCCACGAGTTGCTCGGCTACCTTTCGGGGGCGGGGGTCCTGTCCCTGATGGTCGTGGCGACGCACGGTCTGTTCGGGGATGCGGAGTCACCGATCGATGTCAGCTACATCGCCGATACGGTCATCCTCCTTCGCCACTTCGAGGCCCGTGGCGAGGTGCGAAGATGTCTCGCGGTACTCAAGAAGCGATTCGGTGACCACGAGCACACCATACGGGAGCTGAAGCTCAGCTCAGACGGTATCATGGTCGGCGAGCCCTTGAGCTCTTTCAGCGGCCTGCTGACGGGGCGCCCCCGCTACGAGGGAGAACCCACGCATCTGCTCGGCCCTGAAGATCAGCAGAAGGACTGACGAATGGCGTCGCGCAGCGAACAGCCCATGGAGATGCCGGAGTCAGCGCCCGACCACGAGCTGAGCGTTCTACTCCTCGCCCCCACGGGGCGTGACACTCCTCTCATCTGCGATCTGCTTACCGAACAGAATATCAGTTGCACCGCCGTCACGACGCTCGATGCCCTTCTCGAAACCATGGGCACGAGCTACCCCGTCGGTGTGGCCGTTATCGCCGAGGAAGCAGTCGGCTCCGCGGACGCGGCGAAACTCGCGGCCGGCTTCGACGCCGAGCCCGCGTGGTCGGACCTCCCCGTTTTGCTCCTGGCGCGACCGGAAGCTCGTTCATCAACCCTTCAAAGCGTGTTGAACCGGCGCAGCACGCATGTTCTGCACCGGCCCCTCAAGCCGACGACGCTGCTCTCGGCGATCCGTTCGGCCATCGAAATACGCCGCAGACAGTACGAGGTACGGGACCTTCTGCGGGACGCGCGAAACCTCAACGAGCAGCTGCAGTGGCGCACGACGCAGCTTCGCCGCCTTTCGCTGCAGATCGGAGACGCCGAGGAACAGGAACGCCGCCGCCTCGCGGTCTATGTTCACGACGATCTGCAACAGATCCTCGCGGGTATCAAGTTTCACCTCGATGTCACCCGCCTGCAAATCGACGATCCGCAGAAGCTGGATGCCGGCCTCGAGCGGATCGGCAACCTGGTCAGGGATGCCATTGCGGGGACCAGAGCCCTCGCCCACGAGCTGAGTCCTGCCGCGCTCCACCGCAACGGCCTTCCGGCAGCTCTCAACTGGCTGGCCGAGCACGTGTACACGCTCCACGGCCTGCGGGTCGAGGTCTCCAACCCGGCCGGAGAGCTGCATCTCGACGGTTCGGTGGCCATCTTTCTTTTCCGTGCGGCGCAGGAGCTGTTGCTGAACGTGGCGAAACACGCGCTCACCGACTGCGCGGAGATCCGGCTGGAGCGCGAAGGGGCCGGCATCCGCCTCGAGGTCGCGGACCGGGGGCGAGGGTTCGACGCCGCAGACTTCGACGACGTCGACGCGCCTCCCTCGTTCGGTTTGTTCAGCATCCGGGAGCGGGCGGAGTTGCTCGGCGGCACCACGCGGATCGACAGCGTCGCCGGTGGGGGCACGACAGTTTCGGTGTTCATGCCGACTGAAGAGCCGACGCAGGGCGCCGAAACGACGGAGGCAACGGAAGACACAGCACTCGCGGCCACCGGACATCCGGCCGCCGCCGATGATCTACGAACCGACGACTCCCGCATCAGGGTCGTGCTCGTCGACGATCATGTGGTGGTGCGAAGCGGGCTACGCCTGGCGCTGACGCAGGAACCACGGATAGAGGTCATCGATGAGTGCGGCGACGGTTTTCAGGCGGTGCAGGCCGCCGAGCGCCTGCCGCCCGACATCATCGTCATGGACGTCGAAATGCCGGGAATGGACGGCATCGAGGCGACCCGCCGCATTAAACGGCGGCATCCGGGGATCAGAATCATCGGGCTCTCCATGTTCGACGATCCGGAAACATCCAAAAAGATGCGTGACGCCGGGGCCGACTCGTATCTGCACAAAGCCGGCCCGAGCGAGGACCTGATCGCGGAAATCCTGGCAGGGTCTGAATCCGGGGCGCCCTGACCGCTCCCGGCCCGGCTCCGCGGCTCGGCGTCCGCGGTCCTGGGTCCGCGGTCGGCCGTCCCCTACGGACCCTGCTCCCCCTGAAGGAACTCTTGGAACGCCTCGTCCTCTTCTGCCCGGAACTTCCGAAAGGCCTCCTCCTCCGCGCGGCGGGCCTCCTCGAAGAACGACTGGATCTCCTCGAAGTCGAAAAGATCCCGATCGTCCCAGCTCCCGCGGTAGGTCGTCCTCGCCGCTGCGGGCAGGGTCTGGTCGTCGGCGCGCGAGAAACCGAGCTCGCGGCGGCGGCGCTGCCACTCTGCGTCACGGTATCCCGCATCGTCGAAGGAGTCCTCGTCAACGCCGATTCGTCCCATGACAACGCCGTGGGTCGCGTTACCCTCCCGGGTTCCCGCAACGGGCACCACCCGATACGTGCCGCGGGTGCTCCATTCGTCGCGAAGCCAGCTCGTCGACTGCACCTGCGCCTGCGGCATCCATTGCCCCGCCTTCGGGTCGAAGCGCTCGATGCGGTATGCCTCGGCACCCTCGACTGCGGTCCACCGCAGCCGCTGCTGACCGGGCCCGGCTCGATCATCCACGCCGATCCACTCAGGTGCGTCGAGGGTTGCTGCTGCCGCGCTGACCGAGACGGTGACTGCCCTGGTGGCCCGGCCCTCGCCGGAGTGGTTGAAGGACGTTACGACATAGGACACCGTGTCGGATCCTCCGATCGACTCGTCGAGAAACCCCGTATCGCGTGTACGTCCGATCCCCACGAAATCTCCCTTCTCCTCGTCGAATCGATAGACCCGGTAGCCGTCGGCGCCGTCAACCGAGCTCCAGCTCACCCGCACCGCACGCCCGTCGACCGAAGCGGAGAGCTCGCCCGGTGTCCCCGGTGGTGAGCTCTGCGGGTCGGGCTCGGCACGGCGACCGATCGCCACCGCGCTCATGGGGCTCTCGCGCTCGGATCCGTCATCGGAGACAGACACGCTGCGCACGGCGTAGAGGTACTCCACGCCGGGAAGCGCGCTTTCGTCACGATAACCGGGGTTTCGCGCGGTTCCGATCTCCTCGAATCGGCCGCTACCGTTGTCCGCACGGTAGACGCGAAAGAAGGCGGGAGCCCCCACGGGCTTCCAGCTGATGCGGACCATGTCGACTGAAGCACCGTCGGAGGCGCGAACGGAGGCGGGCGCCCGCACTGTCTCCTGCGGAGTCTCCACCAGGTCTTCGACGCGGTAAGCCTCGAAGGCGGTGTCGTGAAACGTCTCGTAGCTCATCCACGCATACCCTTCGTCGCCCCAGCTCGTTCCCCAGGAGTTTATGAGCCTGAAGGCCTGCAGGTCCTCATCGTAGCCCGTCAAGGTCATCCCGTGCCGCCCGTACTGCTGCGGGCTGCGTTGCGTGTAGACTCCTCCGTCATAGCTGATGAAGTCCCGGTAAAGCATGGCCCCGAACACGACAGGCTCGCCGTCGGCGAGCACCGACTTGAGGGCTTCGAGATTCTGAGGGTCGAGTCGCTCGTAAGACAGAATGCGGTACTTCTGCGCCTCCTCGAGGGCCTCCTCGTCGGGACTCACCGTCAGATCCGTCGTGTATGGCATCGTCGCGAGGGTGGCACAGCCGCGCTTCTCGAGAAGGGCGAAAAGGCCCGGAAAGTGCGCGCCGCGGTCTTCGCCGTCGGAGAAGAGGTTGTAGAGAAACGATGGGGAGAACACCTCCGCCTCGCTGTCGGCACCCCACCCGCGCTCGACGTTTTCCTGGTAGGAGCGAAGGGCGTAGGCGGATGCCCAGGCGCCGCAACTGCCGATGGGTCCCTGATGACCCGGGGTCGGCATATGCTCTGAGAGGTCCACCGACCGGGGAAGCGGGTTCGCGGCCGTGGCGCCACCCGAAGCGCCCGCAGCGGATGCGCTCTCGACCCGCGAAGCCGAAGGCGCCGCCGAGCGCACCGCACCGAGAAGCCGCGGCGCGGTGTCGTTCATGCCGAGGCCAAAGCCCTCCTGGGCCGCGACCTCCATGCCCGCTGCCGTCACCATCGCAAGCGCCATTGCCGTACCGAACACCAGTCCGTTTCGCATTGCAGTCCCTCACTCCGGCCCGTAGCTCATCCGAAGTATAGCCGCGCGAGGAAGGTTTTTCCATGTTGCTTGCCTTCGACGGGTATCTCCAATACAGTGCAGGCTCAAACGCGGACGCTGCTTCGTCACATTCAGGGGTCTTATGTGAGCTCGGCACGGAAAACACGGATTCTGGCAGTAATCCTGCTCCTCAGCGCGGTTCTTGCCCACGCAGCAGATACCGACGGCATCGCTCACGCCGGGGCGATGCCCTGGTGGGGATGGGCGATAGTGCTGTTTTTTTTCTCGCTCGTGCTCGGCATCGTGGCGGCCCTCGGTGGCGTCGGCGGCGGTGTGCTTTTCGTCCCGATAGTCAGCGCGCTCTTTCCGTTTCACCTGGACTATGTGCGGGGAGCCGGATTGATGGTTGCACTCTTCGGTGCGCTCTCAGCGGCCCCGACCTTTCTGAAAAAGCGGCTTGCAAGCCTCCGTCTGGCCATTCCGCTCTCCCTCGTCGGCTCCATCGCCTCCATCGCCGGAGCGATGGTCGGTCTGGCGCTACCGGTGTACATCGTCGAGATCGCACTGGGCGTCGTGGTCGTATCGGTCGTGGCTCTGATGCTTCGGTCGCGAGGCGACGAGAGTCGCCCGCTTCGATCGCCCGATGCCCTGTCCTCGGCGTTAGCGATACAGGGCGTCTACTACGATGAGCGCCACGGCGGCGAGGTGGACTGGAATGTCCATCGCTTCGCAGTCGGTCTCCTCGCCTTTGCCGGAATCGGCTTCCTCGGTGGTGTATTCGGGATCGGAGCCGGCTGGGCCAACGTGCCGGCTCTCAACCTCATGCTGGGCGCGCCCCTGAAGATCTCGGTTGCCACGAGCGGCCTGGTCATCAGCATCAACGGCACCGCCGCCGGTTGGATCTACCTCAACCGCCAGGCCGTCCTCCCCGTGATTGCAGTTCCGAGCGTCGCCGGCATCATGATCGGCACGCGGGTCGGTGCCGCGATGCTCGGGAAGGCCCGCCCGGAGGCGATCCGATGGCTGGTCATAGTTGTCCTTCTTCTGGCGGGCCTGCGCTCAATTCTCAGTGGAAGTGGAGTGATGTAAGACATGAGGACAAACGAATACAGGGACCTCGAGCCTCTCTACGCGCGAATTCTTCAACGCATTGTCATCATCGGGTCGCTCCTCATGCTCGTGAGCTTCGTCGTCTATGCCCTCGAACTCCTCCCATCGGCGATGGAGGCCGACCGCGTTCCGACGGTATGGCATCTTCCCGCCGATGAGGCAGCCCCCCTCATCGACCGCCCGCCCCTGTGGCACTGGGTACTCGCCCCCCACCGCGCCGACCTCCTCTCACTGGGCTCCCTCACCGTTTTGGCCGCGACGACGCCTCTCGGCTTCGCGGTACTCTTCGTGCTTCTTTTACGCCGCAGGGACTTCGTCTACGCCACCATGGTGTTCTTTCAGCTCGTTGTGCTGCTGCTCGCTGCGACCGGCATGCTCAGTTAGCATCACCCCCGACGCGAGCCGTCTCAACATGTATCTGCCTGTATACAGTGCGCCATCCCATCCCCTTGACGGAGATATCCGCTGTCAGGTTGTCTTCTAAAGTATACACGTTCCCCTCGGGCCGTGCTGTTGCAGGGAGGCGTTCTCCGCATGTATAGTTTTGAGCATGCGCTACGAGACGCTCCTCATACATTATCCGGAGGGAGACACCGTCGAAATCGAGGCCCCGCTCGCGTTCGGCGATCTCGTCGATGTCTCGGGTCGTCGACTCTCCCCTCCCCTTCCCACCATCAGAATGATCGTCTTCCGCGTCCGCTCGATTACCACCGAACAGGAACGAAACCGCGACGTGAGGAACTTCTATCTCGAGCAGGTGTTCCCCGACGAGCTTCGCGACTACGTTTGAGGTTCCACCTGCCACCTGCCCGCCGTGATAGAACACAGAGCGTGCCGTTGCCTCTGCCGCCCGTGGCGGGTACCATCGTGGTATGCGACTTTACATCATTACCGGAAGTTCACGAGGTCTCGGACTGGCGATCGCGCAGCGGGCGCTCGAAGAGGGGGCGCTGGTTCACACGGTCTCGAGGCACCGAAACGATGAGCTCGATCGGACGGCGTCAGATGCCGGTGCGCAGCTGACGCAGCACGAGTTCGACCTGCAGGATGTTGAACGGATTCCCGGGCTGATCGACGGCATCATCTCTTCTGCAGGCGGCCCCGGGGGGAGCGCCGTGGAGGAGGCTATGCTCGTCAACAACGCCGGTGTGCTGGAACCTCTCGGTCCCGTGCGCGAGCTCTCTCCCGCGGCGCTTTCGACGCATGTCGCGGTGAACCTGACCGGCCTCATGCAGCTCACCGCGTCCTTCCTCTCCGCCACGAGCACGGCCGCCTACCCCCGAACCGTCGTAAACATAAGCTCAGGCGCTGCCACGAAGCCTTACAAAGGCTGGGGCCCCTACTGCGCGACCAAGGCGGCAGTGGAGATGTTCACCAGGGTAACGGCGCTCGAGGAGGGAGACCGCGGTGACAGGCGCATCATCGCCGTTGCACCCGGAGTGGTCGACACCGACATGCAGGCCCTGATACGCCGGACCCCCGAAGAGAAGTTCCCGCATCGTCCGAAGTTCGTTGATCTCAAGGAGTCCGGCAAACTCGCCGATCCGGCGGTCGCGGCGTCACTCGTCCTGCGTGCGGCGCGGGATCCGGTGGTCGAATCCGGTAGCTGCGTCGACGTGCGGAAGCTCTACGGCAGCTGACCCCGCCGCGCGGGTGCAGCCCGCCGGCCCCACGGGATCCGGCCGGGGCTACTCGAAGCCGGCGAACATCGCCTCCCGCGCCTTCGCGAGATTAAAGTCCATGAAGTTCGGGTACTTGCCCTTGCACCAGAACGCGACGTGGAGGCAGTTCATTACCGAGGCCCAGCGCAGGGCATCCTCGTCATAGGTGGTGACCGACTCGTAGCCCTCGAGAAAGGCGCTGCGTGACGCCTCGGTGTTCATGTAGTTTCGCCGCTCGCGGAGTATCCACGCAAGCTCGTACTCGCGCCACCCACGCCCGGCGGCCTCCCAATCGAGAAGCGCGGTGACTGATCCGTTCTCCACCAGCGCGTTTGCGTCGTTGAGGTCACCGTGGACGAACACGATGTCTTTCTCCGGCGGCGGATTCTGCTGAAGCCACAGAACGATTTCGCGAAACCTCGGATCCTCGAGCTCTTCCTCACCGAGAAACGAATACAGCGAGGTCCGCTGGTTCATGTCCCACTTCACGTCCGCGCTATGCAGTTTGCCGACCCATACCCCGAGATCATGAAGCGTCGGCTCGACGAGTGAGGCGTCGTGGTGGGGGCTGTACGGCTTGAGAAAGTCGCGGAGCATCGCTCCCGGCCGCTCTTCGAGCGCCATGAACTCCCGTGTGTCGGCACCATGCCACAGCACTTTCGGAACGGGAAAACCCCGCTCGTTCAGCTCCTGGATGACCGCGAGCTCGTTCGCGATCGAGGCCCGCGTGCTCTTTGTGACCTTGAGGTAAAAGGTGAACTTCCGGTCGCTGCGCTTACCCTCGATCCGATACACGGAGTTCATCTCCGCGGTACGGTCACGCTCGGAGGTAATGATACTGACGTCGTCCGGCAAGGCGTACGAGGGAACTGCCATTCGAACGCACTCTACCAGATTCGCCGGCGCCTGCTAGCGCTGAAAATCGGGAATATCGAGGTAATCGACGACCTCATCGCAGAGATCGGCAAGCATCACAACCCCCTGCTTCACGGTCCTGCCTCGAAGGATCTTTTCCCGGTCGATGGAGGTGTATTCGAGCTCGTCATCGGCGTTCTGACAGAGAATGCCGTCTCCGTTGATGTCATCCACGAGCTCGTGGGCAAAACCGCCGAGGCGGGCAAAGAAACGATCGGCTTCGATGAACAGATTGTGACGCATTTCCACGAGTCGTTTGAGGATGTCCTGCTCGTACGGCTTGGAGTACTCACCGGTGCGCACGCGGTTCGCCTCGGCGAGGTAGTCGTCGCGCTTGCGGGCGAGACTGCTGAAGAGGTTGTAGAACGTGTCGCGCTCGAGGGAGAACTTGACGTCGAGCCTGAGTTTGCGCTCGGTCAACATACCGAGGAACTCGTCGTCGAAATACTGCGTATACAGGAATACCGCCTGCACGTCACGCTCGTGCGCTGAAACGCGCTGCAGGAGATCGGGGTAGCGATCGGCCAGCGAGGCCAGATACGGGAAGTCCTCGGCCTGTCCTTCGCCGCTTTCCCCGCCGCCTCCCGCCTCGCCTTCGGCAAACAGATTACCCGATTTGATGCGTTCCTGCTCGAGTTTGCTCAGCTCATCGATTATCGACTTCCGGCTGAAGGCGTTCCGGCTGCTCTTCAGCTTGCCCTGCAGGCGCCGAATCCGGTCCTCCATACTCGAGGAGCTGCCTTCGAAATAATCCTTCATGACGCGCCCCACTTACCCGGCTTCAGAACACCGCCTTCAGCCCGGCAGCATAGAGAATACCACTCGTTCGAAACATTGAGTACCTGGTCTCGAGAAGCACCACGTCGTTCTCCTCGGCAGCCTGTTTCATGTCGTCGGTAGCATGCTTGTCGCGCACGAGCAGGATCGTCGCGATATCCGCCATGGTCGCGGTTCTCACCGTCTGTGTATTTGCAAGGCCCGTGATAAGAAGCACGTTGTCCTGCATGATCGTCAAAACGTCGCTCATGAGGTCCGAAGAAAACCCGAAGACGACATTGTGCTCCTGGCGGTCACCTGTGGTAATCCGACCGTCCACGGCCTCCACTATTTCAGCTATCGTCATTCCTCATCCCGTACATCCGTGTGTTGCGTGCCTTCGCGGCACAACCGCAAGGGTAGTCGGCGGCCGGGCAAAAATCAAGTGCGGGCGGCCGGCGGATCCTCACCCCGACTCCGGCGACTCGAGCGGTGCGCGAATGGTCTCCTCGAGGCACGCTGCCAGCTCCCGGCGCGACAGCCGCGCCACCGTCTCGGCCGGCACGATCGGATGAAGAGTCAGACGCACGCGCGCCGGGGTGATTACACCACGCTGTTCGAAGAGCCGATAGGTGCCGTCGATCGTCACCGGCATGATCGGCGCTTCGGCATCCTGAGCCAGTTTCATCGAGCCGGGCTTGAACCGCGCCATTGCGCGGCCGCGACTGCGCGTTCCCTCGGGAAACAGGATCATCGCCTGCCCGTAACGGATGCGTCTGACGGCCTGGTGTATTGCCGCAAGCGCCTGTCGCGCACTGCTTCGCTCGATGAAGACACAGTGCATGGCTCGCATCCACCAGCTGATGACAGGCAATCGGGTAAGCTCCCGCTTCGCGATGAATCCGACCAGCCGCGGCACGAATCCCACCACGAGCAGGATGTCGGCATCCCCCTGGTGATTCGCAACCACACAGAGCGGCCCGTCCCGGGGCGGACGTGCCCGCCGATCAACGTCGACCGGGACGCCGCCGAACCACAACAGGTGTCGGGCCCATCCACCCGTGATCATGCCGACGGCGCGGTCGTAGGCCCGGCTCCCGCCGATGGCGCAGACAAACCAGAGCAGGGGGAACAGAAGCAGGGTGAGAATCATCAGGACTGCAAGATAGGCGAAGAAAGCAAGGGTTCTCAGCATGGACCGCCCCACCCTATCACACATAGGGTAGATGGTGGGCATCCCGCGTTGATACACTTGTCACTGCGGGAGGTGGCATCGTGAAAGGTCGAACATTCCTCGTTCTTGCGGTCGCTCTGGTGGCCGTGGATTTGCTTGTTCCCTACCTCTTTCTGGCTGATATACCGAGCTTTGCGGCGAGTTTCCTGTTCTGGACTGCGCTCACGCTTCTCGTGATCATTGCCGCCGCCGGGTACATACGGCACTGGGGTAAAGAATGAGACCGCTCTACGTCTGGATCGCGATGATTCTGTGGACCGCCGTGGCGGCCTGGATCGCGACGGCCGCACGTCGCCGCATGGGCGCCGGCGCGTCGGAGTTTTTCATCGGCGGACGCCGCATGCAGGGCTTTGTCTCGGGGATGACCTACGCGGCGACGACCTACAGCGCGTTCATGCTGGTCGGGCTTGTCGGCCTGACCTATCGCTCGGGGGTCGGTGCACTCGGCTTCGAGATGACCTACCTCATCTTCACAGTGATCTTCCTGGTCGTCTTCGGGCCGCGATTCTGGCTCGTCGGAAACCGCTTCGAGCACATCACTCCGCCGGAGTTGCTCGCGCACCGCTACGAGAGCAAGAGCGTCGCGGTAGTTGCGGCAACGATCTCCTTCATCATGCTCATCCCGTATTCCTCGGTGCAACTGATGGGGGCGGGATTCCTCGTTGAGGGACTCTCCGACGGCCGAATTCCGTTTATGGCCGGTGTTCTCGTCATGGCACTTCTGTCGGGCTTCAGCGCATGGTGGGCGGGAATGAGAAGCGTGGCCTGGACGGACGCATTCCAGGCCGTGACGATGCTCGTCACATCCGTCATCGCACTGGTGTTCGTAGCGTTTCAGTTTTTCGGCTCGCCGGGTGAGTTCGTCACGACGGTGACCGAGAACAACCCCGAGCTGCTCACGTTTGACTGGGATCCGAAGCTCTTCATCGGCCTCACGCTGCCCTGGGCGTTTTTCGCGCTGACCAACCCCCAGGTCTCGCAACGGATGTACGTGCCGGACCGAATCGTGAGCCTCAAGCGGATGATCATCTATTTTGCCGCCTTCGGATTCCTCTACACGATTATCAGCACGCTCTTCGGCTATCAGGCAGCCGCGCTGCTTCCGGGACTGGAGAATCCCGACGAAGCCATGCCGACCCTGCTGACGCAGGTCCCCACGCTGCTCGGACTGATAATCTTCATCGGCATTTTCGCTGCCGCGACCTCCACCCTCGGTTCCATCATCCTCACGCTGAGCTCGCTCTTCGTTCGCGACGTGGTCAAGCACATAAAGCCGGACGTACCCGAGCGCACCGAGCGCCGGCTCGGGCGGATGGCCATGCTCGGGCTTCTGGCCGCCTGTATCGTGTTTGCCTGGTTCAGGCCGGGGCTCATCACGGTAATCTCGAGCATGGCCTCAGGCGGGTTACTGGTGATGGCGCCCGCCATCATCGGGGCATTCTTCTGGCGACGGGGCACCGCGACAGGCGCGCTTATCTCCATGGCGGTCGGTGGTGTTCTGACTGCCGTCATGTACCTCGGCAATATCTACCCCTTTGGCTGGTGGCCGTCGGTATGGGGCGCCGGGATTACCACCGTGCTGTATGTGGCGGTGAGCCTGTTCACCACGCCCCCGTCAGGGGCGGGAGAGTTCATCGACTGGCTCAATGAGGAGCTCGAGGCGAAGGGATTTCGCCGGTCGCGTCGGTCTCGGCGTTGACAGCCGAAGCTGCTTCGGGCCATCGTTGTGTGTGCAACGAAGCATTTTCAGTAATCTTTCCCCCCTCGATCATCGCTATTACCTGGCGAATCGGGAGCTCTTTGACCGGCTCGCAGGCTACCTCAGCGAAGACGCGACGGTGGCCTACATCGTTCGCGTGGAGGCGGCGCTGCTTGATGCTCATGTCGACGCCTTCTTCGATGGCGCCGCCGAGCTCCATGCCGCGGTCGCGGAACTCCCGCAGCGCGTCACTCCCGACGACGTCTACGCCGAAGAGGAGCGTACGCAGCACAACGTCCGCGCGGTAGTAAACGTCGCCCAGCGCTACCTGCCTGAGTCGCTGCGACCCTTCGTTCACCTCGGCGCGACGTCGATGGATGTGCTCGACACCGCGACGGCGCTCCGCTATCGTGACGCGGTAAACAATGTCGTACTGCCGCTACTCGAATCCCTGCAGCGAGAGCTCATCGGCCTGGGAAGGCGGGAGCTCGAAACGCCGCAGGTCGGCCGGACACACGGTCAGCATGCGGTACCCATCACCTTTGGATTTACCGTCTCCTCCTATGTCGCACGCCTCGGTAATGCAATCGAGGAAATACGCCGCCGCGCCGGGGGCCTCGTCGGGAAGCTCTCCGGCGCAGTGGGGGCCTACAATGCGACCTCCGTGTTGACCGCTGAACCCCGTGAGCTCGAGCGCCGCGTGCTTTCCACCCTCGGGCTCGAGCCGGCGGACGTGGCCACGCAGATCGTGCCGCCCGAGCCCATGCTCCATCTCCTCCACGGGATGAACACCGCCTTCGGCATCATCGCCAACATTGCCGACGACTTCAGGCATCTGCAGCGGAGCGAAATCGCGGAAGTCGCCGAGGCATTCGGCGAACATCAGGTGGGCTCCTCCACGATGCCGCAGAAGCGAAACCCCTGGAACAGTGAGCACGTGAAGAGCCTGTGGAAGGCATTCGCGCCGCGAATAATGACGGCCTACATGGACCAGATTTCAGAGCACCAGCGGGATCTCTCCAACTCCGCATCGAGCCGATTCATCGCCGAGTACGTGACCGGTTTCGTGGCGGCATGTGAGCGTATGCGGCGCGTGGCAAGCCGGATCGTGGTGGATCACGAGCGGATGCGGGCAAACCTCTCGTTGCGGGCGGACAGCGTGCTTGCCGAGCCTGCCTACATCCTCCTCGCCCTCTCCGGACTCCCCGACGCACACGAGGCGGTCAGGCGCGCCACGCTCACGGCCGACAGCGAGGGAATCAGTCTGAAGGACGCGCTTTCGCGCGATCCGGACACCTGGCGGCGGATCACCGACACGCTCGCAAAAACCACCGGAGCGGACGCCGAGGACTTCTTCTCGCATCCCGAACACTACAACGGGCAGGCACGAGAGACGGCGGCCACCGTCTTTGATCGCTTCGGACGTCTTCTCAGCCAGGCAGGCTCGGTGCGAGCATGATCGTTCTCTACGTCGAGAAGAAGCCCGGATTCCGTTCCGACGCTTCCGGGGTTCACCGCGAGATCCACGACATCCTCGGGATCGGAGGCGTGACGGCGGTGCGTCTGCTGCAGCGCTACGATGTAGAGGGGCGGCCCGGCGGGATGCCGCCGGGCGACGTGATGACCGAGGCACGCCGCACCATCCTCGCGGACCCGGTGACCGACGTTGTCCACGATGAGCTCATCCTCGAGGCCGGGGAGACTGCCTTTGCCTGGGCCTATC
>JAWLDL010000021.1:0-14596 GCA_041686675.1 Spirochaetia bacterium
GCGCGCCGTCGGATCGAAGATGCGGGCATTCTGTACGTAGAGCTCGCGGTGCGTGTTCTCGTTCCGAATGTTGAGCGCCGAAATCGAATCAATGTGCTCAGCCAGGGGGATCCGGATCGTCTGAAACTCCTCACCGGCCTCAAGCGCCGGCAGCGCCACGTCCTGGCCGCCCTCACGTGCGAACAGAAAGGTATCGTCGGTGACGACCCGAGGCTCCTCGGGGGCCTGGTAATCCGGCATTTCAATATCGGACTGCGGGTAGGGGATGGTGATTCCGTCGAGGGTGACCGAGCCCGCGTCGGGCACGTTCGGGCCCTCAGGCGGCGGAGGCGGCTCGGTGATTTCGTCGGAGCGGTCCACGACACGCACATCGAGCTCGAGTACCATATTCTCGCTCACGCTCATGCCCGGATCCACCGGCAGCGAGACTGAGCCGCCGGGGCGAACTTCGAGCGTGCCCGCGCTTACCGAGACCGTTTCGGGAGAGAGCTCGCCGCGCCACGGGGCAATTCCCGACTGAGAGATCGCAAGCGTGCGCTCGCCGCTGATGGATCGCTCGAGAACTCCGAGGTCCAGCGCCGTCTGCTGCGCCTGCTCGAGAAACTGCATACGATTCTCGGCTCCGGTGAGCTGCGAGCGAAAGGTGATCACCTCGCTCTGAGAGGAGTCCTTCACCACCCGTGCTTCGACAAGCTCGCCGGCGTTGCGGGTGACCGCCTCGGCAAAGTCGCCGAGATCACCGCCACGGAAGTTGAAGAACCGCTCCTGATCGCCCACGCGGAAGCCGTAACGGCCTTCCGGGACCTGGGTGTCGAGCGGAACCGAGGAGGAGACGAAGGTGTCCGCTCCGGCGATTTGCTCCACCTCGAGCCGGCTGACGCTCTCCGGTGCCTGGCGCTCAGCGGTGGCGGTCAGGACGGACGGATCCGACGAGGTCGCAACCCGCTCCGAAAACGGGCTCTGGAACCCGTAGAGCGAGCGTGCCTGATCCGAGAGGTCGTTCGCGGTCCGGGTCAATTCCTGCCAGACCTGCTTTTCGGTTTGATATTCGCCGACCTCGTTTTCCATTCGATCGAGCGGTCGCCGCTCGACCTTCATGAGGTCGTCTATCATCTTTTGTGAGTCTACGCCCCGCGTTCCGGATACGCCGGGGATATTCATATCGGACATACGCGTCCCCTCCCGCGAGAGAGGCTATATGGTTTCGTCGAACAGCAGGCCGAGAGCCTCCTGAATTCGTACGTGCAGTCTCTGCAAAGCCTCTGGCGGGAGCTCTTTTATGACCTTATCGGTTGTCGTGTCGATGACCTTGACGACCACGTCGCCAAACTCACGGTCAACGCTGAACTTGAGTTTACGGTTGAATATGCTCGATACGTCGTCGAGTTTCGACGCGACAGAGTCTATGTCGACCTGGGCACGTTCAACCTGTTGCTGTTGTCGCTGTGCCTCGCGGGATTCTGCTTGTTGGGCTGCTCTTCGTGCGGCGCTGAGCCGCTCGTGATCGGCAGGATACTGCAGCCGGGAAACATCCATGGACATACTCTTACCTCCGTGTAAGAAGTGGGGGAGGGAGCCTAACGGCTCCCTCCTCGCCCGATGGTAGCGAAAGAGAGGACGTCCAGAACTCTCTTTCAAAGTGAACGGAGTGAAATCTTAGCCCAGTAGCTGAAGTACCGACTGCGGCTGCGTGTTTGCCTGTGCCAACATCGCCGTGTTCGACTGAACCAGAATCTGATTCTTGGTGAAGTCCACGACCTCCTGGGCCATGTTCACGTCGCGGATCTGGGACTCGGCTGCCTGCAGATTCTCGGCGGCGATTGCCACACCTTCCTGCGCCATTTCAAAACGGTTCTGATAGGCGCCGAGGTCGGCCCGCTGCTTCGATACCTGTCGAAGGGCAGAGTCCACGATCCCGATCGTTCGGTTGGCGGCGTCGGCGCTGGACAGGGTAACAATACCCTCTTCACCCTGCGCGTCCTGCAACCCGAGAGCTGCGGCGGTCATCGTTCCAACGAAGGCGGTTTCATTCTGGTCCATGTTAGCGCCGACCTGGAACTGGATTCCCGTGGCCTCTTCGGCATCGCTGGCAAACCGACCGGTCAACAGGTTCATGCCGTTGAACTGCGCGTGCGATGCGATCCGGTTGACCTCATCGACGAGCTGCGAAACCTCGACCTGAATCTGCATGCGATCTTCTGCCGAGTAGATGCCGTTGGCCGACTGCACCGAGAGTTCCCGGATGCGGTGCAGGATGTCCTGCGTTTCCTGCAGATATCCCTCGGTAGCCTGGATGAACGAGACACCGTTCTGGATGTTCCGCTCCGCCTGGTTCAGCCCGGAGATCTGGCTGCGCATCTTTTCAGATACCGCCAGTCCTGCAGGGTCGTCGCCGGCCCGGTTGATGCGCATTCCGGAGCTGAGCTTCTCGACGTTGCCCTGAACTTCGTTGCCCCGGAAGTTGAGTGTCCTGTTGGCAAACTGGGCACTCATGTTGTGATTGATGATCATAGATCCCTCCCTGACGAATGATTCGAGGCTTCCTTGCCTCGTTCAACTGCCGATGAAGTCCCGCGAACGCTGCCGACGTTCCCGCTCCGTTCGGACTTCAGGAGCAGCGAGGTTCGACCGGTTCCCTCGGGAACCGGCAAACCCCGCCACTATCAACATTCAAGGAGGTGTGTTGTCAAAGATCGTAGCGGCCCGGAGGGCGGGCCGCTAGATATACTATCACGCTAACCCAGCAATTGCAACACGGACTGAGGAATCGTGTTGGCTTGCGCCAGCATCGCCGTACCGGACTGGATCAGGATCTGATTCCTGGTGAAGTCCACCACCTCGCTGGCCATGTTCACATCGCGGATCTGGGACTCGGCCGCCTGCAGGTTTTCCGCCGCGATATCGATGCCCTGAACAGCCATTTCGAGACGGTTCTGGTACGCGCCGAGGTCGGCGCGCTGCTTGTTCACGGCCTTCAGTGCCTCGTCGACAATGCCGATGGCCCTGTTCGCGTTGTCGGGAGAGGAGAGCGAGAGAATTCCGTCGTCCGCTCCCCGCACGCCGAGGGCTTCGGCGGTCATGGTGCCGATGTAGGCGCGTTCGCGTTGGTCCATGTTGGCACCGATGTGGAAGTACATTGACGCGGTCACGACGTTTTCACCGGTGTCCTGTGCGAACCGTCCGGTGAGCAGGTTCATGCCGTTAAACTGCGCGTGCGACGCGATGCGGTCGACTTCGTCCACGAGCTGTGAAATCTCGACCTGGATCTGCATTCGGTCCTCGGCAGAGTAGATACCGTTCGCAGACTGGACGGCCAGCTCGCGGATGCGGTGCATGATGTCCTGGGTTTCCTGAAGGTAGCCTTCGGTGGCCTGAATGAAGGAGACGCCGTTCGACGCATTGCGGGACGCCTGGTTCAGACCGCGGACCTGGCTCCGCATCTTCTCCGATACCGCGAGGCCCGCCGGATCATCGCCGGCGCGGTTAATACGCAGACCGGAGCTCAGTTTCTCGACGTTGCCCTGAACACGGTTGGTTACCGTGCCGCGCACACGTTCTGCGAACATGGCGCTCAAGTTGTGATTAATAATCATGTAGCTTTTCCTCCGTGAAAAGTCATTGGCCCGTCAACGACGAGCGCCGGGCATCCGTGCCCGGGTACGAACGTCCTGTTTTTTCGCTGCCACCTCCTCTAAAGCTCAGTTCTCATACTCCGATACTCAGAGTAGGGGAGAACAGGCCGTAAAGCGGTGCAGGCCGATTCAGGCAGTTCTCCCTATTCATGAGCTTCGACCCCCCGGGCTTTAACCTTTAGCGGGTTTGCGAATTAATTGGAGAAGAATTCGTGCGGATCGGGTGGGGGATGCGGTGCTCAGGAGGACTGCAGGCGGTCCATGTATTCGCGGGCAATGGGATCCTCGGGCTCGAGATCGAGCACCGAATGGAAAAACCCCTCGGCTTCTTCGACCTTGCCCTGCTTGAGAGCGAGGATCCCCAGGTTGGACATGATCTTGGTGTTGGAGGGCTCTTTCCCGAGTGCGTCCTCGAGTCGCCGCCTGCTCTCCTCGTATTCGCCCAGCTCCATGTAGCAGATCGCCAGCTCGTTGAGGGTGTCGGGATGATCCGATCCGCGCTCCTCGGCCTTGAGGAAGGCGTCGCGGGCCTCCTCGTACATCTCGAGTCGCCGGTACGCCCAGCCGAGCAGAAACCAGGCATTCCAGACATCGGGGTGCGACTCGAGGAACTGTCGGGCCTTGCGGATGCCTTCCTCTTCCTTGCCCATTCGAATGAAGTCGTAGGCTTCCTTGAAGAGCGTGTCGAGGAGGTTCTGCGAATCGATCTCATTAATGATCGAGCGGGCCTCACTGATCTTCTCTTCGTCATCGCCGGAATTGGTGTAGCTTTCCAGGTGGAGCCGCGCACGGTCATAGTTTCGGCGCTTCAGGTAGAAGTGGGCCGCGTTGAGATGAGCCTCGGGCAGGATCTCGTCTTTTTCAAACAGCCCGTTGTAGGTCTCGAGGGCTGCATCCTCGTAGCGACGTGCGCTTTCGTCATCGCCACGGGACTCCGCGGCGTCCGCGCGCTGTTCGTAGAGGAGGGCGATGTTGAGCTCGACCCGGCTGTCTCCCGGCAGGAGCCCGGCGAGGGCCTGGAAAATCTCCTCGGCCACGTCGAAGTCCTTGTTTTTGGCTTTGAACACACCGGTCTCGGTGAGCTCCTCTATGATGTCGGGCCGCGCCTCGAGGACGAAGCGGCGGTAGTAGTCGGCGTGCTCGTGATCGGGTTTGTAGGCGAGGATTTTGAGCATCGCCGCGATGATCTGCTCCCAGCTGAGGTCCGAGGGATCCCACCTGTCTCCCGTGCCGCCCGTTGCCTCGACGGGAAGCATGATTTCGGGATCGATCTCTAGCTCACCGACCTGCCGCTCCAGTGATTCCGGTACGGCGATATAGATGATATCGGCGAGAGGATCGCGCCCCTCGGTGGGTTCTGATGGATTGTCCTGGTTGCTCATTATGATTCGTTTCCGTCCTGGGTCTGGCCCGACTCTTCCTGGTTCCTGAGAGTCCGGGCTTTGCTGGAGTTCAGGAAGCCCGAGATCATCAGCTTGTATTTCATGGGAATGGTCTCGGTGTCGAACTGCAGCGCGAGGGCTGCAATGTCACTTCGGCCTTCGACAGCTTCGAATCGTACGACTGTCGCCGGCACGTCGACTTCCTCGTCGGTTTCCGTCAGTGTCAGCCGCAGGTTTGCCTGCTTGTTCACCAGGAACTTCGCGACCCCGAGGATCACCACCTTAGCCCCGCCGAAGGAAACGTCCCGCACGATGCATCTGCGCGGAACGCCGTCGATGTAGACCATCGCATCCTTGTGGTTGAGCCCCATGGCTCGGGCGCTGTCCGCCGTCACCGGTATGCGTTCCTCTTTGCGCCGTGCCGAGCTGGTATTTGCATCGATCAGCCTGCCGAGGATCTCGATAAGATCGTCCGGCGGTCTCTGAGTGTAGGTGAGCGTGAGAAAGTAAAGCTCCGGCTTTTCCTTCCCGTACGGCGTATAACCGGCTATCCGAGCACCGACGAAGAATGACAGAGGGTCTGCCTTGTCGCGCTGCAGAAAGCTCAGCCGAAGTGACACCATGTTGTTCGACTTCTTTACCGCTTCCGAGAGCGAAGTCTTCATGTTCGCAATGATCTTCGCTCCCGTCATCGACGCCGAGTACACCACGATCGGCCACTGATACCCCGTGCATTTGAGGAATACCTGCTTCGGATGGAGGAGGGTGGCTTTTATTACGTCCTTGGTGAACGTGACGTCGACGTCCGAATACTGCTGATAGTATCGGGCGATTTGCTGGCTGGTGCTGATCGCCATGGGCTTGTGAGAAGAATACTACGGCACCGCTCTGAACGGTGTCAACACGGCCTACTCCTCGAGTGAGGAATCGAGCGTGTGAATAAGGTTGTCGGCGATGGCCTCGATCTGATCGGCCTCGCCGCCCTTGTCAGCGGAAGCGGCCTCCGCAGCGGTGGAATCGCGCGTCTTGAATACCTCATCCACCGAGAGAAGGCCGGCGAGTATGGCGATTTTCAGGGGATCGGAAGTTGAAACCGAGCCCTGAATCTCCTGAACCTTGGTTCGATAGTAGTCGACGATATCGCGCAGTCGTCTCGGATCTTCATCAGTGTGTATGGTAAAGGACGTCCCGAGCAACTCGATGCGCATGAATCAGAAGATGTCCAGCTCACCCCGGTCTTCAGAGCTCTCCTCGTCACTCGACTCCTCCGCCGAGCGGGGCTCGTCCGCCGGAGCCTCGGGTTCCCCCTGCGTAAGTCCGAGGGCGCCGGCGTCCGGCGTGCCACCGGGCGATGCGGAGTCGCTCGCGGACTCGCGAGCGTCCCCGGCCGCACCGTCGAGCACTTCGTCCTCGAGCTGGTCCAGTTGGTCCAGCGCCGAGAGAATGCCCTGCTCGATCTCCGACTGGTCCTGTTTGAAGTCGGAGATCTTCGCCTCGAGCTCGCCGATGCGCTGCTCGTAGCTCTCGAGCTTCTCCTTGAGGACGGAGTTCTCATGCTTCAGATCCGCGATGCGCGAGACGGCGGCGTGAACCTTCTTCTCGAGCGTTCGAATCTGATCGAGGGTTATCATACGGTGGCGTTTTTCCTGGCGGTCTCGACAAGTTGCTTGAAGGCCGACGGATCTTCGATCGCCATGTTTGACAGCGCCTTGCGGTTGACCTGGATATCGGCCTTGTTGAGACCCTCGATGAAGCGGGAGTAGGACAACCCCTCCGCGCGGCAGGCCGCCGAAATGCGTGTGACCCAGAGTCTGCGGAAATCTCTCTTCCGGGTCCTGCGGTCGCGATAGGCATACTGCAGGGACTTCGCGACGGCATCCTTTGCCGTGCGATGGAGCTTGCTGCGGCGGCCCCAGTATCCCTTTGCCTGCTTGAGAATCTTGTTACGTCGATCCTTACGTCGTGTTCCGTCTACTGCGCGTGGCATATATCGTGACTCCTGTTCGTATCTCTGTGCGCTCTAACCGTACGGAATGAGCTGCTTCGCCCGCTTGGCCTCTTCCGGGCTGAGAATGGCGGTTTTGCGCAGATTCCGCTTTCGCTTGCGCGACTTCTTGGTAAGAATATGACGGAGTCCCTGCTTCTTGTACTTCACTTTGCCCGTGGGCGTTACCCGAAAACGCTTGGCTGCGCTTCTGCGTGTCTTCATCTTCGGCATGCCGTATCTCCTACATTGTTATGGGACGTGCGTGTGCTCTACTTCTTCGCCGCGGCAGGGCTGACGATCATCGACATGAACCGCCCCTCCATAGTGGGCGACCTGTCGAGGTGATAGGCGTCGCCGAGGTTCTCGAGCACGCGCTCAAGTACCTGCCGGCCGATTTCGGTGTGCGCCATTTCGCGCCCACGGAATCGCACCGTTACCTTCACCTTGAAGCCTTCGTCGAGGAACTCGCGGATGTGCTTGGTCTTGAACTGGAGATCGTGCGACTCGATCTTCGGCTGCATCCTGATCTCTTTCAGCTTGACCAGCTTCTGTTTCTTCTTCGCCTCACGGTTCTTCTTTTCCTGCTCGAACTTGTACTTGCCGTAGTCGAGCAGTTTACACACCGGGGGCTTGGCCTGGGGAGCAACTTCCACGAGATCAACGCCCTGCTCCTGGGCACGTTTCAGTGCCTCGGTGGTCGGGACGATCGCCTGCTCTCCGGTGTCATCGTCGATGAGTCGTACTTCGCGAACGCGAATACCTTCGTTCGTTCGTAGGTCTTTCGCTGCCAATCTTCCTCCCGTGGACCGTGATCCTCTGCGTGTAGAGGCTGTACTCTATCACCGCGGGGAGAAAAGGTCAAACGGTTGTACTTCGTTACCTGAGAAGGTATTGTTTGGGAACAGCATACGGCAAGTCAGAATGGAGCAGCCAACGACGATGGACGGGGTAGAACGAGCACTCGATCGGGCAGAGCAGCTGGAACGGGAAAACCTCAACACCTACGACATATATGCGGCGATCACCGACCACATAGGGTTGAAGCGCCTGCTTTCGAGTCTCATGGAGGACGGAAAGTCTCATCTTCACGAGCTCGAAGAGTTTCGCGCCCGTGCTGATACGCAGGAGCTCTTCGACGAGACCAAAGCGGGGTCGATCGGCGACCTGGAGTCGTCGGAGGTGGAGTACTCCTTCGACGCCTCGATGGATTACATCGACTTCCTGCGGACTATTTTCGAGCGGGAAGAGGCGCTCGTTGCTGTCTATGACGCCCTTGCCGGCGCCGCCGCCGACAACGACGCCGGCTATTTCTTCAAGCGACTGGCCGAGGACGGTCGAAAGCACGCCTGGCTCGCCAAAGACCGCTACGATCTGGAACGGCTGAAGTAGTCACATGATTGCAATGGGGCCCCTATAGTGCTAACCTTTCGACAACTATGCTCCTATACCTCGTAGCCTCGGCTCCACTCTTTGCCCTGACGCTCTGCCTCTTCTACCGCGTGACTCAGCCGGGTCCGTCCGCCGTGATGTTTTTTCACGGCATGCTCACCGCGGTCCCGATGCTGGCGCTGTGGTGGGCACTCGGTGCGGTGGTGGAGCTCACCTATACTCCGGACGGGCTCTATCTGCGCGAGCTCACCCTGCGTATGCTGCACCCGCTGCTTCCGGGTGTCGCTCTCTTCTTTCTCTTCGAGCGTCGCGTGTGGCGGGAGCGGGGCCACGTGGCCGTCATTGCTCTGACGGCGTTTCTCGCGGGCGTGTATTTCGTGCAGTCCCTGGTCGACGTGCTTCGCATCCCGCACTTCTACAGTCCGTATGTTGCCTTCCTGCTTCCGACTCTTCGCATCGGACTGATCGCAGCGGTGCCCGCCCTCATCAACACGGCATCCCGGGAACCCCGGCCGCTGCGACTGCTCCTGGGCGCCGGTGTGGTGCTGCTGCCGGCCGCCTTTGCCGGTGCCGCGTTGCTTGATCACCTGAACTACGCGCTGCTCGGGTATCTGGCAACCGCCCTCGTCGTCGCCGTTGCGGTTCTGGTGCACGTCCTTCTCCTTGGTAGCTACTATCCCCGGCGGACACAGGCGTTCTCCTGGAACGTCCGGGATTGGGACCGGCGTGGCACCGAAGGCCCCGGCGACGGCGGAACGTCGGGAAACGACGATGGCGGTGACCGCGACGGCGACAACGAGCGCCCGGTAACCGAGGTATCCGAACACGCTGCCCCCGATGCCTGACCCGCTGTCTCTTCGTAGAGTGACTCTGGTGGCTCTCGCGGTGACCGTCACGATACTCTCCGCCTGTGCCCCCTCCGCCACGTTCGTGAGTGATCCCGTGTTTGCCGAGCTCTATCTTTCGGACCGCGAGGAACTTCGCCGTTTCGAGACGGCTGCCGGCGAGGCGGGCTTCGAGCTGCGGACGGTGACGCTCGATGCCGTTCCTTCGGGCCGGGAGGCCGCGGATGCGGCTCTCATGCGCGTGGATCCCGGCCACGACCCGGCGGTGCTTTCGCCTCTGCTCTCAGCGCTTGCTCCCTCCCGGGGCCGAGGGCCGGATGGAGATGTCGGGCACGTTCTCCTGCTCGGAGGGGCGGACGAGGTAACCCGCGCGAACGCCGTGGCTTCCGCCGCCGAGGAAGCGTCCGCCGATGCCGATGGTGACACTGACGGCAGGGTGTCGCGGGCCGTCTACAACCGCGTACCGGCCTTTGCCGAGCTCGGCAGGCGCCTCGACGGGAACTCCATCGTTGCCTACTTCCGCAGTGATACGCCGGCCCGACTGGCGGAGCTCGATGCGTTCCGGGACGGTCTCGGCGAAGGCGTCGAGAGTACCCGTTTCGTAGTGTTCGATACTCCGCCCGATGACTCCGGGGTCCGTGAGGAGCTCTTTCGGATGCGCTCGCCCGACGTGGAGCTCGACGCGGTCTTCCTCGGGCCGCAGAACCGACTTGTCCTCGATGAGATCGGCGGGATGGGTGCGACGCCTCCACCGGTGGCGACTGAGGATCTGGGGCCGGCTGCCGCGTACGCCGACTTTGTCTCCTATAGCGTGGAGCGGGACTACGCCGGCGCGGTCGAAGCCTTTCTTTCTGGTCAACGGGGCACGATTATTGTAGATGCGCGGCTTGTAGACCGTGGCGTTGGAGGCGATGATCGTGTACCATAGGGCAATAGATGGTATGATTGAGCGGTAATCGGGTCGCACGGTTAAACGGTATGTGAGAAGCTGCCGATTGTGGAAACAGGGGTGCCCTTCGGGAAATTGGAGAGCTTCAAACTGTTTGACAAAGGGTAGGCCCGGAAATATAATCGGAAATGCTTTTACGGAGCGTTCAGCGACCAAAGAAAAAAGGAGCTGAGTAATGAAAAGAGGCAGCCTCGGGTACGTGCTGGTACTGCTGTCACTGTTGTGTCTTCTCGCTGTCCCTGCCTTCACTCAGAGTAGGAACGTAACGAACATCGTCTCGGTAGTTCTCGATGATTTCGACAATCCTCAGGAGAGCCAGTATATCGTTCGGGGGAGCAAGTTCATCAACGAGGCCTTCGTTGACGACGGCGGGATGGTGCTGCATGACCATCTGCGGACTTTCCCGACCGCGCTCTATCGTGAGGAGCCCGAAGACAGAGAGCTGCGCGCGCTGGGCATCAACGCCGCGTTCAACCGGAAGGGCTACAACTACGTGGAGATCATTCCGGCGTCCGAGGGTGAAGACGGACAGCTGGTTCCCGACGGAATACAGATCCCGGGAACTGTTCGGGATATGAGTGTCTGGGTGTGGGGCAGTAACCGCCAGTACTCTCTCGAAGTCCAGCTGCGCGACCATCGGGGTATCGTACACACTCTGGATTTCGGTAGCATCGCCTACCGCGGGTGGGATAACCTTAGCATCGATATTCCGACGTATATCCCGCAGGACGTCGTCTACGTTCCTCAGCGTCGCGGCCTGGAGATCGTGAAGTTTGTCCTGTGGACATCGCCCCGCGAGCGGGTGAACGAGTTCTTTGTGTACTTCGACGAGCTTCGTGTTACCACGGACACGTTCGAGGAACCGTTTGACGGCGAGCGGCTTGCTAATCCCGAGTACGTCGAGCAGCTGTGGTCCGAAGGGGAGGGTGAGTAATGAAACGTGCCGTTCTGATTTTCATAGTTGTCCTCGTAGCCGCCGCCCCCGTTTTCGCGCAACAGGCGGAGACGGAAGCCGGCGATCTCGGCAGCGACACCGCTCAGCAGGCTCTGCAGGAGGTTTCTCTTAGCCGCTTCGAGGACCCGGGCTTCTGGAACGTGTACGTTCCCGCGGATCAGGGAGTCATCACGCATCAGCGCCTCGAAGGCGCCCCCAGCGACAAGGAGCCGATTCCCGAAGAGGAAGAGGCCGGCCTGCTTATTCAGGATCAGTACGTCCTTGGTGTAAAAACCGAGTTCTTTCCCCCGCGATCGGCGACAAGCATCTACGTGCAGGCAAATCGTCCCCTGGCGGTCCCCGGTATCGCAAAGACGCTTTCGGTGTGGGTGGTCGGACGTAACTTCAACCACCGCCTCTACGTGGTCATCCGTGATTTCACCGGGCAGATGAGTGTGCTGCACATGGGTCGGCTCAACTTCTCCGGGTGGAGACAGCTGACCGTACCCATCCCGCCGAACATCAACCAGCGGGATATTCACTACGCCAATCAGGGTGGAATCGAGATCATCGGCTTCGTGATCGAGCCGGACCTTCTCGAAACCTATGGTTCCTACTACGTGTACTTTGATGACCTGCGTGCACTTACCGACCTCTTCTCCGAAGAGTCGAGGGATCCCGACGATATGGTCGATTCCTGGTAGGCACGCATCCCGAACGCCGAGACGGCGTTATCTATTACCCATAAGCAGGCCCGGTCGCTTCACAGCGGCCGGGCCGTTTTGTGTTCTCAGCGTCAGAGAAAGATGCGCTCGAAATTCGCGCGAGCCGCGGCCGCCAGCGTATCGGCGCTCTGCCCGCGTAGCTCGGCGAGAAAGTCGTAGGTATAGCCCACGAAGCCCGGGTGATTTGGCTTCCCTCGGACCGCCTGGGGCGCCAGGAAGGGGGCGTCCGTCTCGATGAGGAGGCGATCGAGGGGAGTAAGGGCTGCGGCGCGGCGGATATCCTCCGACTGTTTGTAGGTGACGTTTCCTCCGAAGGAGATCGAGAAGCCGAGGTCGAGGAAGCGCTTCGCGGCTTCCTCGTCCGCCGAGAAACAATGCATGACGCTTTCCCTGGCGGGCTGGTGCGCGGCGAAAACGTCGAGAATGTCGGCGGTGGCGTCACGGTTGTGAACGATCACCGGCAGGCGGAGCTCGTTGGCAAGCTCGATCTGGGAGACGAAGAGATCGCGCTGCTGCTTCGGCGTGCCGTGGTTGCGGTACCAGTCGAGACCGATCTCCCCCACCGCGACCACCTGCCGGCTCGAGAGGGCATCCCGGAGCCTCAGCTCCTCTGTCTCGAAGAAGACGCTGCCGGCGTTGGAAGGGTGCAGTCCCGCCGTCAGGTATACCTGATCGAGGCCGGCGAGGCGGGCGCGACGTTCGGCGAAATCATCGAGGGATACCGAAACATCGAGTCCGTAGGCCATTCCCGCCTCGAAGCACTCCTGAAGGATTTCGGTTGGCGCAAGCCCTTTGTCCTCCATGACCAGCGTATGAAAGTGTGAATCGACACTACCGGGTATGATGTGCGCCGGATGATCTCGCGACATGAGTTATTCCTCCACGGTTGGTGCGGGCTCGCTGCGACGGAGCACCGGCTCGAGAAATCGCCCGGTCCAGGAACGCGCGCCTGCCTCCACGATCTGCTCGGGTGTTCCCTCCGCAACAATCGAGCCACCTCCGTCCCCGCCCTCGGGGCCGAGATCGATGACCCAGTCCGCCTCGGCGACGACTTCGAGGTTGTGCTCGATGACGATGACGGTGTTCCCCGCCTCCACGAGGCGGTGCAGGACGGACACCAGACGCTCGACGTCCGCCATGTGCAGGCCGATCGTCGGCTCATCGAGAATGTAGAGGGCGTTTCCTGCGGCGGCACTCCGAGCCTTTGCGAGTTCGGTCACGAGCTTGATTCGCTGCGCCTCGCCGCCGCTGAGAGTCGGACTCTGCTGGCCGAGCTTGAGGTATCCGAGCCCTACATCGCGCAGCATCTCGACCGCCCGATGAATGGCGGGATGTGCCTCGAAAAACCCGACGGCTTCCGCGACGCTCATGTCGAGCACGCCGGCGATGTTCTTGCCCTTGAACTCCACTTCGAGGGTGTCGTCGGTGAAACGCCGGCCACCGCAGCGATCACATACCACACTGACGTCGGGAAGGAAGCTCATTTCGATCCGCTTCAAGCCCTGACCGCCGCACTCCGGACAGCGCCCGTCGGCCGTATTGAAGGAGAACCTGCCGGCGGTGTAGCCGCGCATCCGTGATTCCGGAAGCCCGGCGAAGAGGCGGCGCACCTCGTCCCAGAAGCCCACGTAGGTTGCCGGGCAGCTGCGCGGGGTTTTCCCGATGGGTGTCTGATCGACCTCCCTCACGTAGTCCAGCGGGGTGTACCCGTCGATGCTGCTGCAGCCGACCCATTCCGGAGTCGCGCGCGTGGTGCCGAGTCGCGGCCGGAGGTTTCGATGCATGATATCGCGAACAAGCGAGCTCTTGCCGCTACCACTGACGCCCGTAACGCAGACCAGTCGCCCGAGAGGCACCGATACATCGACACCCCGCAGGTTGTGCAGGGTAGCGCCGCGAACGGTGACTCGATCGGTATCGTCGCTGATGTGACGCCTCGCGCGCATCGGGTGCGCCGGCGGGCGCTCCAGAAACCGGGCAGTCACCGACCCGGGAGCGGCGAGAACGTTCTCCAGGGTGCCCTCCGCGACCACGGCGCCTCCCTCGACGCCGCCGCCGGGGCCGAGGTCGATCACGTAGTCCGCGCTTCGTATCGTGTCCTCATCGTGTTCGACCAGGAGGATCGAGTTCCCCTTCGCCTTGAGCTCGTGGAGGGTATCGAGCAGCATGCGGTTATCCCGGGCATGGAGGCCGATGGTGGGCTCATCGAGAACATAGGCCACGCCACGGAGATTGGAGCCGAGCTGGGCGGCGAGCCGGATCCGCTGGGCCTCCCCGCCCGACAGGGTCGGTGCCGCACGATCGAGGGGGAGGTAGCCGAGGCCCACGCGCTCGAGGAAGGATAGGCGGGCCCCCAGTTCGGCCAGAATATCACGTGCGATTTCCCCCTCGCGATCAGTGAAGGAGAAGGAATCGATTCGCTCTCGGGCGTTCGCCACGGCGAGCTTCGTCACGTCGTAGATGCCCGCCTCCTGGACGAATACAAAGCGAGCTTCGGGACGAAGGCGTGTACCGCCGCATGCAGTACAGGGTGCGCCCTCGTTGAATGCGTCCGCCCCGGGGCCGGAGGTCGGTGAATCCTCATCGTCGTCGTGCTCGTGCCCGGCGAGTCCTGTCCCTTTACATTCGGGGCACCACCCGTGTCTGGAGTTGAACGAGAACATCCGCGGATCGAGCTCCTCGAAACCCCGGCCGCAGACCGGACACGATCGTTCGGTGGAATAGACCGTTTCCTCCTGCGTCTCACCGTCGAG
>JAWLDL010000022.1:0-13919 GCA_041686675.1 Spirochaetia bacterium
GGCCTCACGCGTGCAGAAGTTCGTCTGCACGACAGGGCCGCTCACATCTCCTTACGCCCGATTCTGTTCTGCTGATTGTGCCCACACGCTGCTATATACTTCAGGGGAGCTGGAGTGTTATTCCGAGTGTAGCCCGAAAGAAATACCGATCAGTCTCGATCTCCCCGAGGAGCTCCTCGCGACCAAACACATAGATCCCGTTCTCGAGCTGGGCACGCAGGGTGACCGTTTCCGAAGTGGTATAGGTGACACCGGGGGTGAACACCGCCGCACCGAGGGCGTGCTTGGTTCCGTCGGCGAAGTGCTTGAGCTGAGAGCGATAGGCGAACCGAACGAGGATGCGGTAGGGAATTGCCTTTTGGAAGATTTCGTTGGCGAGGGCGTACTCGCTCCTGCGATCAATGGTCGTGTCGGTGCCGTCGGTGTAGAAGAGGGTCGAGCGGTCGAACTCGAGGGATGTGATGATGTTGGGCAGGTAGATACCGGCCCGCGGGGCGATTCGGAACTGCCGAAAGTCGGCCGAGTTCGTGCTTAACTGGGGATCGAGGGTGACGTCCGTGTCCAGGGATACGAAGCCGGTCTCCCATAGCTCCGCCCGGAGCTGGGCCGAAAGCCCGGGTTTGAGGAGATACGGGTTGTCGGAGTCCGGCAGGAATCCGACGAAGGGACCTGCGGATACGCTCATGATTTGCCCTGAATAGCCCAGGGTTACCGCGAATGTGTCTCTCAGCACGCTGTCGCGTTCGTACGCGCCGGTAAGAAGAAACCCGTCGAGAACAGTATCGCTGACCGCGAGCCGCGCGCCCCAGAGGTAGGAGCCGGATCCGAGGTTGGTGTCGCTGACTTTACGGTCGGTTGCGAACCCAAGATTGCCGAATGTGCCTTCGGCATCGATCTCGAGGGCCGTGACGGTCCCTGCCGCAAGGATCATGGTGATGGTAAACGCTGCGCGTGCCGCCGCACGAAGGCGGTTGATGCCGGAATGCTTAGAAGGCTGTACGGATGCCAAGGTAACCCTCGAATGATTTTTCATACTCATATGGATACAGTGTGGCCCGGATCATGAAGTCCCACACGACGCCTGCGGTCGTCACGGAGATGAACGGTGAGGCGTCGACCTCGAGGTTCTCGTCCGCTTCGGGTCGGTAGTGGAGGCCGGTCTCGACACCCCCGCGTACTCTCGTTTGCTGGTAGTCGCCAATCTGAAAACGGATGTTCGAGTCCAGGGCACCTGTGTCGCCGGTAAGAGCGTGGTTGTAGTACTCGGGGCGCCAGAACAGGGTCAGGATGACTGAGAAGAGGTCGAGCTTCACGCGTGGCTCGAAGAGGAAATAGAAATCGTCGAGCGTGAGCGGGTCGTCCGACCACGGATCCCATTGCGGTAGTCCCAGCTGGGCGAAAAACTGCCCGGCGGTACCGGTGTCGAAGAAGGCCATGACGCCGCCGCGGTAGAGGCCAGCTTCAGCGATGGGATAGGTCGCGCCGGCAAAGAGCTCTGCTTTCACCTGTGCGGTGTTGAAGCGCGCCCGGACATCGGAGCTGTACACGCCCGGTTCGAAACGCAGGTCCTGATATGTGTAGGCGGACAATGCGACGGTGTCACCGATGGGATCGGTGGCAAGCTCGACGCCGGTCCCGGCGACCTCATACAGGCCTTCGTAGATCGTGCTGTCGTAGGAGTACAGGGCACCTCGATAGAAGGTCCCGAATCGCCCCGTTCCGAACAACTCAGGGAAGTCGTCGCCGGAGGCGAAGGTGTCGGTGGTCCCAACGAAGTAGGTCACCGAAAGGGGCGAGTCGAAGACTGACCTTACCGTGGCTTCGGCGTAGGTAAGCGCGAGGTAGCGCTCGAGCTCAGCCTCGACGTCCGCCGGGCTCGTCAATCCGGTGTTCCGGCTGTCCTCGAGTACGGGATCGGTTATGGAGAATCCCACACCCCCGCCGAACTTGTAGCCGCCTTCCACGGCCAGATCGATGTCGGCACGCGTAGCAAGCAGCAGGGACCCTCCCGAGGGATAGCCACGGGTCAGCAACTCGAAGCGGGGCACGAGGATATCTGCGCCACGCACCGACTGTGACGAGATCACGGCGAAGACGAGCAGAAACATCAATTGTGAGAGACGGGTTTTTCGATTCACGGTCACCTCGATTCTACTGTGTTTTTCGGTCGAATCACAGTCATGGTGAAGGAAGTATCAAGTGTTTCGACGTCTTGACTTTAACTGGTATATGCACAAGAATTGCCTTCGAATGAGCGACTACCTCGATCCGCAAAACGAGGAACTGTTACAGGACTTCTTCGCCGAGGCGGAAATGCAGGTCGAAGCCCTGGAAAGCAACGTCCTCGTCCTCGAGAACGATCCGAGCAATCACGACGCCATCGACGAAATATTCCGCGCCGCACATACCCTCAAGGGTGCATCCGCTACGGTGCAAATGGACGAGCTGTCGGAGTTTACGCACCTGGTCGAGGATGTGCTCGACCGGATTCGTAACAACGAGATAACAGTTGACGGTTCGATCGTCGACACGCTGCTGTCGTCAATCGACGTGGTAAAAGCTATGCTCGAGGCGCGTGGTAACGGTGACGTCTACGGCGAGGACACGGAGCCGCTGAAAGCGACGCTGCGACAGCTTCTCGAGGCGGAAAGCGGTGCGAACGCCGGTGCTGAGTCCCCGCCACTTGCGGAGCCGGAAGCGAAACAGACCGCCACGGAATCCGTGCCCGCGCCGGAATCCGCCCCTGCGCCGGAATCAGCGGCCGGGGAAAAGCAAGCACCGGCCGCGGCTGCTGCCGGGCTGTCCGAGCAGGAGATGGCGGAGCTCAGGCAGGCGGCGGAAGGCGCAGGTCGCATTTTCCGCGTGCGAGTGCACTTCGACGAGTCGAACCCCATGAACAGCGTTGGTGGTATACAGGTCTTCGCTGCGCTGAAGCGCAGTGGCACTGTGTTGAAGACCGACCCGGACTTCGAAGAGCTCTACGAAGACAATTTCTTTCCCATCGTCGAATACTACATGGCCTCGGAAGAAGAACCGGCCGATCTCGAGTCGGCCGCCGGCATCTCCGACGTAACAACAGAGGTTGAGGTGTTCCCGCTCGACGGACAGGCTGGTGAAACAGGCGCCGCGTCTGCCGCACCCGCCGAGGCCCCCACACCTGCCGCGTCTGCCGCACCCGCCGAGGCCCCCGCACCTGCCGCGTCTGCCGCACCCGCCGAGGCCCCCACACCTGCCGCGCCTGCTGCACCCGCCGAGGCCCCCGCACCTGCCGCGTCTGCCGCACCCGCCGAGGCCCCCGAGGCCGCCGCTCCCAGCGAGCCGGCGGGGGAGCCGCCGCCCGCAGCGGCCGCCGCGTCCGAGGGTGCTGCAGAGCCGACGGCCGCCGCGTCCCGTGCCGCTGGAGAGCCGACGACGGCCGCCGCGTCCACCGGCGCGCCCGCCGAGGTCGAGGCGGAAAAGGCGGTGGAGAAAGCCAAGGGCAAGCAGTCCGGTGGCTCGGTGCTTCGCGTGGACAGTCGGCGGATCGACAATCTTCTCAACCTCGTCAGCGAGACGGTGATCAATAAGGCTGCGTTCAACCAGCTGGCTACCGGCTTCAACGAAGAGCTCTCGAGCCTTCAACTCGCCGACGAACGGTATCGTGAGCTTATGCGGCGGCTGTTCGACAGCCTGCCCGAGTACCTGGAAAAGATCCGTGAGGGCGTGTCGCCGACCGCGGTAAAACGCGAGATCGCCTCCGAGTTCGGCGAGCTGTATGCAGTGTTCGACGAGTTTCAGAGCTCATTCAAAGGGTCGGTCAGCCGATTGCGCAGTACGACGCAAAATCTCGGACGCATCACGGGTGAGTTGCAGGAGGCGGTCATGCACATACGCATGGTACCGATCTCCCAGATTTTCTCCCGGTTTCCGCGGCTCGTCCGCGACCTCTCACGCTCGCTCAACAAACAGGTGAACCTCGAGATACAGGGCGAGGATACCGAGCTCGACAAGTCGGTCATCGAGGACCTGCTTGATCCGCTCATTCATTCGGCACGGAACTCCATCGACCATGGGATCGAGACGGCAGCCGAGCGGGTTGAGGCGGGGAAGCCGGAAGCCGGTACCCTGCGTCTTGCGGCAAGCAACGAAGGAAACATGATCGTCATCACGGTCGAGGATGACGGTCGCGGCATCGACGTGGAGAGCATACAGCGCAAAGCGGTCGAGCGCGGCGTCATTCCAGCGGGCAAGACCCTCTCCGACGTTGAGGCACACAACCTCATCTTCGATCCCGGATTCTCGACCGCCAAAGAGATAACCAACGTGTCCGGACGTGGTGTCGGACTGGACGTCGTCAAACGGCAGATCGAGAAGGTGAACGGCACCGTCACTGTCTGGTCGGAGAAAGGCGCAGGGACGCGTTTCACGATCAAGATTCCGCTGACCCTCGCCATCATTCAGGGGCTCCTCGTGCGGGTGGGGCGCGAGCGCTACGCGATTCCCATCACCTCCGTTATCGAGAGTCACCGTATCCGCCCCTCGGAGATCCGCCTGCTCGACAATTACGAAGTGTTCAATGTCCGCGAAGACGTGGTTTCTCTCATACGCCTCAACCGCCTCTTCGGAATCGAAGCCGACGGGGAGCGCGATTACTACTTCGTGGTCATCGTAGGCAGCGGCGAGAAGAAGATCGGCCTCCTCGTGGACTCCCTTATCGGTGAGGAGGACGTGGTGATCAAGCCGTTGCGGGACCACTACACCAACGCGCCGGGCATCGCGGGTGCGAACATTACCGGCGACGGAACCGTCTCGCTGATTATCGATGTCAGTCAGCTGCTCGACCTCGGAATGCGGCACGAGATGGAGCGCCGACGTCGACGGGAGACGAGGATCAGCTGATGGCGGGCGAGAGCAGGTTCACGAGCATTGCAGGTACCATCGCCCAGGCGCAGCGTGACGCCGAGCGCGAGGACGAACGCAGGCAGGACGAGCACATCGACTTCAAGATGGTCACCTTTTCGCTCGGCGGAAAAGACTACGCCGTGGATATCATGAAGGTGAAAGAAATCGCGAAGTTCGGCAACTTTACCTACGTGCCGAACACGATGCATTTCGTCCGCGGCGTATACAATCTTCGTGGAGAGATCATTTCGGTGATCGACCTGCGTCAGATGTTCGGCGTTCCCGTTCCCGACGAGGAGAAAGCGCAGGAAAGCGGACTCATCGTGCGTGTGGACGATCACCTGCTCGGCGTGGTGGTTGATTCCATAGACCGGGTCGTGGGCATCTCCTCCTCTGAAATCCAGCCACCTCACCCCATCTTCGCTGACGTGAATATCCGCTACATAAGCGGAGTCGTGGAGCATGAGGGCCGGCTCTACATACTCCTCGACGTCGAGCGGATATTTACGCGTGAGGATGGACGAGCGGATGGCTCCGGGCTCGAAAGCCACGGAGCCCCGGGCATGAGGGGTGGCGCAGGAGCGGCCGGAGCCGCTGGAGCCGCTGGGGCGAGCGGGACACAGGCCGCGACCGGAAAACAGGCGGCGGGCGACGCGGCGCCGTCCGCCGGCCCGGCCCCGGATGCGTCCGGCGCGGGGCAGTCCTCAGCCGGCGCCGCAGGCGCAGACCGGCAGGCAGGCGCTGTTGCACGTGGCGCCTCCGGCCCCGGGCGGCCGCAGTCAGCTGCAGCCGATACCGACGTCTCCTTCATCGGCGAGGCACTTGCGGCGTTTAACGCGTTTCACCCCAGTCCCATCAACGCGGACTGGGTCGCCCGGCGGTTCGAGGAGTGGAAGGCGGAGCGGTCCCGGGCCGGAAAGGAAATACAGCTTCGCACGGAGGAAGATGCGGCAGCTTTCGTCCACCCCTTTTTCTCGCCCTACACGGAAGCGTTCTGGGGTGAAGACTATCTCGAGCGCGTGGCGCGGACACTGCCTGACGACGACGCGCTCCCCGGCAACCTCAACGTGTGGAATCCCGGCTGCGGCAAGGGGTATGAGACCTACTCGCTCGCGGTGCTGCTGCGAAAGACGTATCCGGAGAAGCGGATCAAGATCTGGGCGAGCGACATAGATCTGCTGAGCATTTCGACCGCCCCGAACCTGGTATTCCCGGCCGCTTCCGTTCCGGAGTATTATCGGGAATACCTGGTCGAGGGTACGAACGGATTCAGCTTCGCCGAAGAGATCAAGGAGCTCATTCTCTTCGAGTACCATGACGTACTGCATGAGAACACGGTGCCGGAAGCCGGCGTCATTCTCAGTCGGGATCTCCTGTCAATGCTCCCGCAGGAGGCGCAGCATCGCGTGACAGCGGATTTTTCAGAGAAGTTGGGGCCGGGTGGTATCGCGATCCCCGGCGCGCAGGAAGCCCTCGACGCGCTGTCGGGGTGGCGAAGTGTCGGCGGCGCGGTAAATGCCTATACCACCGTGGGGCCGTCTTCAAGGAGTACAACATGAGAGTCGAGTACATAAACCCCTTCGTCGAGTCGGCTTACAACGTCCTCAAGGAAGTGCTGAACAGCGAGGTAAATCGTGGCGACCTCTATCTGAAGTCGACCTCGATGCCGGTTCTCGGGGTAGCTGCGGTCGTCGGGCTTGCAGGGGATGTCGAGGGCCGGGTACTGTTCGACATGACGAAAGAGACGGCGATAAACATCGCCGCAGCGATGCTCGAGGGTATGGACCTCGAGAAGCCGACCGAGCTCGATGATATGGGCAAGGCGACGATCACCGAGCTGGCCAACATGATCACCGGACAATCGGTGACGAAACTTCACAACTTAGGGTTTCAGTTCGATCTTACCCCTCCCGCCATTTTTACCGGCGAGAACATGGAGGTAAGTGATACTGGAGTCGAGGCGTTGATAGTGCCGATGGAAATACCGCAGGGCAAAATCGAGATCAATGTCGCGATCAGGGAGCGATCCTAGGGAGCTGAGCTATGAAGACGAAACAGGATTTCCCGAGCATAAACGAGCGAAAGGCTGAGGGTGTCAAGGAAAACGGGGATGCCTACAAGGTGCTCATCGTTGACGATTCCATGTTCGTTACGAAGCAGATCAGCCAGATCCTCACCAGTGAGGGGTTCGACGTCGTAGGCACCGCGTCCGACGGTCAACAGGGCGTGGAGAAGTACAAGGAGCTCTATCCGAACGTCGACGTGGTGACAATGGACATTACCATGCCGAAAATGGACGGAGTCTCGGCTCTCGAGCAGATCATCGAGTTCGACAAGAACGCGGTCGTGGTGATGATCAGCGCCCTCGGTAAGCAGGACCTCGTGAAGAAGTCACTGCTCGTCGGCGCGAAGAACTACATCGTGAAGCCGCTCGACCGCAAGAAAGTACTCGAGCGGATCTTGATGTCTTTGAATCAGTAGAGTATATTGCAGGCGTTGCGGGCGGTTAGCTCAGATGGTTAGAGCGCTTGCTTGACATGCAAGAGGTCACTGGTTCAACTCCAGTATCGCCCAGTTAATTGCCGGCACTCCGGGCCGATGGCGACGTCGCAGCTGATGCGGCGTCTTTTTTTGCCCTCATTGTCCGTACGTCCCGGTTTCATCCTTGATCTCGTAGCATGGAAGCACCCACGTCGCGCCCGACGCTGACACAGAAAGAAGCCCTTCTCACGTATCTCCCCCTCGCGGCAATGTGGATCCTCATGGGAATCGAGCAGCCGGCACTCACGGCAGTTATCGCGCGGTTGTCGGATGCTACGGTGCAGCTCGGTGCATTCGGGGTGACGTTCTCATTGGCGCTCATCGTCGAGAGTCCCATCCTGCAGATGCTCTCCGCCGGGACCGCAATGGCCAAGGACCGCGAACATTACCGCCGTCTTCTGCGGTTCATGCACATGCTCGCGCTGGGTCTCACTGCCTTCCACATCGTGCTGAGCCTCCCCTGGGTGTATGTGCCGCTTCTGCGGCACGTGGTGCAGGTCCCGGAGAATCTCATCGCCCCGTCGCACGCCGCATTCGCGCTCATGATCCCATGGGCGGCTGTGGTCGGCTACCGACGGCTCTGGCAGGGAGTGCTGATCCGCTACGGACGCGCGAAAGTGGTCCCGAACACGATGGTCATTCGCCTCGCGGTGACCTTTGCGCTGCTCGTCGTCGGCTTTGTCACCGAGTACGCCGGTGGCGCGCAGATCGCCGCGGTCGCGCTGATCGGCGGTGTGACTGCCGGCGCGATCTCCTCCTATTTCTACGCCCGTCCGGTCATTCGGGACACGCTGAAGCCGGGGCGTGAAGACATGGTCGTCGGCTACGACGAGCTGCTGAAGTTCTACGTGCCGCTGGCGGCAACCTCGGTCATCGTACTTGCCTCGCGGCCGCTGCTCACATTCGGTATTGCACGGGCGCCGGAGCCGGTCCGCTCGCTCGCGGTCTGGCCGGTCGTGATGTCATTCAATTTCATACTGTTCTCGCTGGCTCTTGCGCTGCAGGAAGCAATCATCGCCTTGCTGAAAACGAAGGAAGACTTCTACGTACTGCGTCGGTTCACGCTCAACCTCTCGATCTTCCTTGCCGTGCTGTACCTGCTCTTCGTCGTAACGCCGCTTCGCGATTTGTGGTTCGGTGGGGTCGTGGGGCTGCCCGACAACCTGCGCGAGCTCGTGTTTCTGCCTGCGCTCATCATGGCGCTCTCGCCGGCGATCGGGAGTTTCGTTTTCTTCTATCGCGGGGTGCAGGTACAGCAGGAACGCACCGCCTCGATCACGAGGGGTGTGCTCGTCAACGTGATAACGCTGGTGTCGGTGCTCTTTCTCGGTGCGGCTCTTGCACCGGTGGCGGGCGTCGTAACCGCTGCTTCCGCCTTTGTGGGCGCAATATTTCTTGAAGTTGTCTACCTCCGTTATTATTCTAAGCGTACTTCTTTGGTATTAGCGGAGTTTCATGGGCGTTGAGCACACACATTATCGTGTATTTCGAAGCGGCAGTAAGACGTACTTCAATTCCAGCCTCTTCTTCCCGAAACACGTCAGATCGGACGTCTTTGCCCTCTATGGTTTTGTTCGCGTAGCGGACGATTTCGTGGATTCGACACCACAGGACGCATCGGGGTTCCGCGCCTTCCGGGAGGCGTATCGTCGCGCGCTCAATGGACATCCGGCGCACGACGAGATAATCGATCCCTTCGTTGAGCTCTCCCTCCGGCGTGACTTCGCTCCGGAGTGGACGGAGGCATTTCTCGATTCCATGGAGATGGATCTCAGCAAGACCACCTACCGGCGGCTCGAGGAGACGCTTGAGTATATCTACGGGTCGGCGGAAGTCATCGGCCTCTATATGGCACGCATCCTGGACCTGCCGGCCATCTCCCTCGACGCGGCCATGATGCAGGGCAGGGCGATGCAGTTCATAAACTTCATCAGGGACGTTGCCGAGGACAATCGCTTCGGGCGCACCTATCTGCCGCTCGACGATACCACGTTACCGGACCTGAGCGAGGACACCGCTCGTGCCGATCCCGCAGAGTTCTCCCGCTTCATCCGGACCCAGCTCGACCGCTACGACGAGTGGCAGAGCGTCGCCGAGGGTGGGTATGACTTTATGCCGAAGCGCATCCTGGTGCCCGTGAAAACCGCCTCGGATATGTACAACTGGACCGGCAGAGTTATCCGGGAGGATCCGCTGGTAGTCTTCTCCCGCAAAGTGAAGCCGTCCCGTCCCCGAATACTTCTCACCATCGCCAGGAACGCCCTTCGGCTTCCTTCAAAGGAGCACGGCAGTGAAAGCCTATCTCACAGAGCGTAGGGAAGCCATTGCGCGGTTTCTCCAGGCAGAGCTCGGCGAGGTGGAAGCGGAGTTCCAGCGGGTGAGCCCCTGGGGACGTGATGTCGCCCGTCGGCTTCTTGATTTTGCGATACGCGGGAAGATGATCCGCGGCGGCCTCGTGGCGATGGGCGCGGATCTGTTCGGCCACGAGCCGGACGAAGATATCGTGCGGGCGGGCGCGGTCGCGGAGCTCATTCAGAGCTTCCTGCTGGTTCACGACGACATCATGGATCGTGACACGGCTCGACGGGGCGAGGACGCAGTGTTCTACCAGTATGCGAAGGTCGCGCGCGACGAGGGAATCGACGACTGGTACCACCTCGGTGAGGCGCTCGGGACCTGTGTGGGCGACGTAGCTATGCTCTATGCCTTCAACATGCTTGAAGGACTCTCCTGTCCGGACGCCGTCGCCGGACGGGTTCGCTCGCTTTTTTCCCGGGAGATTACGTGGGTCGGGCTTGCTCAGATGAGTGATCTCTACTACGGGGAGACCACCCGGGAGGTTACCGAGACCGAGATTATCGACCTGTATCGCTTCAAAACCGGCCGGTATACCTTTTCCCTGCCGCTCTCGGTTGGCGCGGTGCTCGCCGGACAGGGGGAATCCGTGGTGACGGCTCTGGGTGAGCTCGGGGAGAAGCTCGGAGTTATCTTTCAGATCAAAGACGACGAGATGGGACTCTTCGGCGACGAGGAGCGCATCGGCAAGCCGCTGGGCTCGGACATCGCAGAGAACAAAAAGACCCTTTTCCGGCAGTATCTGTTCGCCCGGGCCGATGAGTCGGAGCGTGCGCGCCTCGAGGAGATATTCGGCTCCCGCGAGGTCTCACCGCAGACGGTGGAAAGGGTTCGCGAGCTCATCGTGCGGCACGGCGTTCGCGGGGAGGTGGAAGCCCTGGTTGAGTCCTGGGCTGAGGCCGCACGCGGCGACATCGGGCGCATCGGGGCCGATACGGGCGCCGACGTCACGATGCTCGGTGAGCTTCTCGACTACAATCTTTCGCGGAACGTATAGGGCGGGCCGGGGTAGCAGCGGCACCCGAACCCGCCCGCGGTGGCGGCATCCGGACGCGGTGGCCGGCCGCGCCCGCGGTAGCAGCGGCACCCGAACCCGCCCGCGGTGGCGGCATCCGGACGGGCATGTTCGGCGGTTCCGCGGTCCCGCCGCCGGCGGCACCCTGGTGCGGCGGCACCCGGCCGCGCGGCAATCAGATGCCGGCGTGCCGGAGAAAGAGCCGATGCACGGCGGTCTCGCCGCTTAACTCGGGGTGAAACGTTGCCGCCATGAGGTTTCCCTCGCGAACGACTACCGGGTCGTCCTCGAACCTTGCAAGCACATCCACACCACTTCCCACGCGCGTGATGATGGGCGCGCGGATGAAGACGGCGCGGATCGAGTCTGGCTGCTCGGCGCCGTCGGCGGCCGATCCACGGTTGGCGGGCTCGCGGAGCTCGATATCAGCTTCGAAGCTCTCGATCTGCCTGCCGTAGGCGTTGCGCCGCACCCCGATGTCCATGATGCCGATTCGCGGCTGGTCGCTTCCGTCGATCTCCCCCGCCAGCAGGATCGCACCCGCGCAGGTGCCGAGAACGGGCATGCCGTCTCCGGCCCGATCGCGGACCGGCTCGATGAGGCCGAAGCGATCCATCAGCATGCCGATCGTCGTGCTCTCACCGCCCGGTATGATCAGGGCGGCAAGGGTGGCGATGTCCTCGGGGCTGCGCACGGCGACCGCGCGCCTGCCCATGGCGGAGAGAAGCTCGAGGTGTTTTTGGAAGTCGCCCTGAAACGCCAGGACGCCGACCGGTGAGGTGCTGCCTACCATCCGCGGACTGCGATGCGCTCGCTTTCCTCCATGCCGCCGGCGTTGATACCGACCATGGCACCACCGAGGTCGGTGGAGATTTCCGCGAGCTTGGCGGGATCTTTGTAGTAGGCGACTGCATCCACGATTGCTCTGGCCCTGCGGCGCGGGTTGTCCGACTTGAACACGCCCGAGCCGACGAAGACGGCTTCGGCGCCGAGCTGCATCATGAGCGCAGCGTCGGCAGGGGTCGCCACCCCGCCGGCGGAGAAGTTCGGCACAGGGAGCTTGCCTGTCTGCGCGACCTCGACGACGACATCGTAGGGAGCGCCGAGGTTCTTTGCCTCGGTCATCAGCTCCTCCTCCGGCAGGCTGTGCAGCCGGCGGATGCCGTCGCGCACGGTGCGCATATGGCGAACGGCTTCGACCACATCGCCGGTCCCGGCTTCCCCTTTCGTGCGGATCATCGCCGCGCCTTCGCCGATACGCCGGAGCGCCTCCCCGAGATCACGGCAGCCGCACACGAAGGGAACGCGAAAGTTCTCCTTCTTCACATGGTACTGATCGTCGGCGGGGGTGAGAACCTCGCTCTCATCTATGAAATCGACTCCCAGGGACTCGAGGATCTGCGCCTCCACGAAGTGACCGATACGGCATTTGGCCATCACCGGTATGGAGACGGCCTCCTGTATCTCTTTGATCATCTTCGGGTCGGACATGCGGGCAACGCCGCCTGACGCTCGGATGTCGGCGGGCACACGCTCGAGAGCCATAACGGCCTGCGCACCGGCCTCGGCAGCAATCTTTGCCTGCTCGGCATCGGTAACGTCCATGATGACGCCACCCTTCAGCATTTCGGCGAGGCCGACCTTGGTGCGCCAGGTCGACTTCTGCCGCTCGGACCACAGCAGTTCACTCATGATATTTCGCCCTTGATTACAGTCTATGGGTGTCACGATTAGAATACTTCGCCGGTGCGCCGTCGTCAACGTCTGCCGGATGTTAACGGGTCGGGCAACTTCTGGTATCATGGGTGTATGTCGGTAGCGGAAAACGTTCGCGAAGTACAGGAGGAGATCGGCGAGGCCTGCATTCGCGCGGGCCGCGATCCCGAAGAGGTGACCGTGATGGCGGTCACCAAGAACCACGACGAATCGGCCGTGACGGAAGCATACGAGGCCGGTATCCGCTGCTTCGGAGAAAACCGGGTGCAGGAGGCTGAGTCCAAATACCAGAAACGCCCCGAGGACCTCGATCTGCATCTCATCGGGCACTTGCAGCGGAACAAGGCGAAATCGGCGGTCGGACTGTTCTCCACAGTGCAGTCCATCGATCGCGTGGAGACCGCCGAGGCGCTGCACAAGCACTGTGCTGCCGCCGGTACCCGCATGCGCATCCTGCTCGAGGTCAATACCTCGGGTGAGGAGAACAAGTACGGGGTAGAGGGCGGGGACGCGCTGCGCGACGTGCTCGACGGAGTGCTCGAGCTCGACAGCCTCGCTCCGGTGGGCCTCATGACGCTCGCCCCCTTCACCTCAGATGAGCAGGCAATTCGTCGCAGTTTCAGGGAGCTCCATCGCCTCTTCACCATGATTTCGCGGAGCTATCCTGACCTCGATTTCCCGGTTCTCTCGATGGGCATGACCAACGACTACGGCATTGCGGTGGAGGAAGGCTCGACGATGGTACGCCTCGGCACGCGACTATTCGGAGCGCGCGGCTGATGATAACGCATGCGACGCGCTCGAGGCAGTGGGCGCTTGCCCTATTGCTGTGCTTCAGCGCCTCGGTCGTGCCTGCGCAGAGTGACGGGGACGCGGGATCAGCCGGGGCCTCGCCCGAGCCGTACGCGCCGGATGAGTTTCCGGGGTGGGCGAGGGACCTGCGACGCGGGGAGATTATTGCCCTCGGGAGCTTTCCGGTGGTGCTGCTTCTCGCGAATGTCGGATACGACGCGGTGCGGTTCGGCCGTGAGAGCCTCAGAGCCGGTGAGTGGAACTACACCTATGCGCCCTGGTTCTTCGGCCCGCCCGATAAACCGCCCCTTACCGAGGACGAGCGCATCGGGGTCATTCTGACCGCCGCCGGCATGTCCGTCGGCGTGGCGCTCGTCGACTTCATCATCGGTCGCATCCGTTCCGACGGCCCCGCCGGAGACCGCAGGCGTGCGGACCGAAGGTGAGCATGGCAGAGCGTCCGATGAACCGCCCGGTGGACCGCGACCACGATCTTGACACAGCCGAAGCCGTGGTGGAGGCCCCGCATGACGGCCTGCGTGCCGACCGCTACGTGAGCGAGGTGCTCGACCTCTTTCCGCGAAGCCAGCTGAAGACCAGGGAGGTGCGAATCCTCGTA
>JAWLDL010000023.1:0-13437 GCA_041686675.1 Spirochaetia bacterium
GCCGATGATGTCACGGGAGCAGGACGCAGAGCTCGCCGTGTCCTGCGCGCTCGAGGTTCAGAAGCTCGTTTCCTCGAGGGACCGCACCTTCTTTCGCGGTGACGCGTCGAAACTGCGTGTCGGCATCGGCATGCACACGGGGGAGCTCGTTGCGGGTAACCTCGGAAGCTCCCGCCGCATGGATTACTCCGTGATCGGTGACACCGTCAACGTGGCGGCCCGTCTCGAGGGCGTCGCCGGTCCTGGCGAGGTGGTCATCACCAAGGCCACGAAGGATCTGCTGGGCTCGGATTTCCGCCTCGAGGAGCGCGAGCCGGTGAAAGTGAAGGGCAAGAACGAGCCCATTGAGATCTTCAATGTCAAAGGACGAAGGAAAGGGGCGTGAGGATGCAGGAAATCCTGAGCTTTATCGCGGGGTTGCCCATCGGGGCTTATGTGGGCGCAGCGGCAGCCGGTCTCGTGATTGCCGCCGTGGTCGTCGTTACCGTGAAGGTGCGGCGGGATTTCGTCCGCCGGCTTCGGCTCGCCGCCGAGGATCCGGAGCAGGCCGAGCTGCTGGTGCGGCAGAAATACTCCGACGGGCAACTCTTGCGGCGGTCAGGGCTCATCGAGTCTGTGGCCCGCAAGTACAGCATGAACGTCATATCCGCGACGGGCATCGACGAGCTGTGGCAGGACCGCTTGCTTCGAAAGCGCAGGGGTTCGGACTTCCGCCGCGTCCTTGATTACTCCTGGGAGACGGGCCTCTTCGCCTGTTTCCTGGCCGCCCTCGAGCGACCAAAGCTCCGACCCCGTCTGTTCGCGAGGCTCGATGACACCGGCGACCTGCTCGTGCTTCGAAGTATCGCCCTCTCCGGCAGAGGAGAGGAGTTCAGCGGCCACGTCGCCTTCGAGATGTTCTCCCACCGCATCGACGAGGTCCGCGAGATGACCGGCGACCCCGACTGGCCGGTACGGTATTTCGCCGTGAAGATCCTCCTCTACGATCACGATCCGCGTTCCGAGCGCGCGGTGTGGGAATGTGTGAATGACGCTTCTGCTCTCGTGCGCCGGGTCATAGCCGCCGAGTTCCAGCCGTCCGAGCGGGAAGGTCTGTACGAGCATCTGTCCTCACTGCTTCTCGATGACCCCTCCCACGAGGTCCGCCGGGCCGCCCGGCGGCGAATCGATGCGGAGTTCCCCGAACGATACGAGATCGATCCTTCGAAACTTGCCCCCTCCCAGCTGGTTCACGTCCTCGAGCAGCTCCACGAGGATTCCAAGGAAGACGAAAACGTCGCGACGACCTACCTCGCGCACAAGAACCGTGAGTTCCGTCTGCCCGCGGCCCGGTTCCTCGAGCGTCGCGGCGCGCTCTCTCAGATGCTTGCCGCGGCGGATCTCGGGGACCGCCAATCCTTCGACAGGACCACCCGTCTGCTCGAGCACGCCGTCGACGTCAACGTTACGGGCTTTCTCGAGCAGGTCCGGAAACCCGAATCGCCGGCGGTGTTGTTGCTCGCCGCGCGGCTTCTCGCGAAGAAGGGGCCGGTTTCGCTGATCGCACCGGTTGCTGAGGCCGGCTTCGCCCACCTCGACGATCTGACCGAGGCTCGCGACCAGCTCCTCGAGGCGCTCCTCTCGATGATAGAGAAGCGGGGCGATGATGCCGCCCTTGCGCTCATGCGGGCTCAGCTCGCGCGCCGGCGCCATCACGGCTCCGACGCCGAATGCATTCTCTCGCACGTACCGGAGCGAGCACATCTCGTCTTCTCCGAGACCTTTCTCGAGTGCCTCGTCGACCCGGAGTTCGATGCCGAGACGCGACTCATCGAGACCATGGCGCGGATGCCGTATCCCGCCGTTATGCCGGATCTCATGGACATCATCAAAGCGGGTCGCGAGGGATACCCTCATCGGGTGCGGATCCGGGCGCTCAAGGCGATCGGAGTGTTCGGCGACAACGCGGTGCTTCAGTTCGTGCTCGAGAATCTGGTGGTTCTTCCGCACGAAGAGGCGCGGGAGTTCACCCGGACTCTTGCGGGTTTCGCGGGTGCTGAGTTCGACAAACGGGTGGCGGTGCTGCTCGAGACGTCGGATGCCGGCGTTCGCTCGGCGCTCATCTCTGCGCTCCCGGCAACCGGAAAAGAGGATTTTCTCAGGCAGATCCGGGAGGCGGTGGGCGACGCGGATCCCGATGTGCGCATATCGGCCGTCTGGGCCCTTGCCGACTTCAACGACAAGCGATCTCTCGCCCAGGCGAGCGACAAACTGCGTGATCCCGTCGAGCGTGTTCGCCGTGAGGCCGCCGGCGCACTCGGGGCTCATGGCGGTGAGCAGATCATCAAGCAGCTCAAGGGGATTGTTGCCGACGAGAATGAGGTGCAGACGGTGAAGGCAGCCGCCATTGAGGGACTCGGAGCATCGACGCTGAAGACCTCCGTCGATGTTCTCGTCGACATTCTCGAGCTCGGAGGCGAGCTCCAGAACGACGCAGTCAAAGCCCTCGCTTCCAAGCGCGGTCGTCGGGACATCGAGGCGATCGTGAACCACATGAAGGATGCCGAGCCGGCCCTGCGCGATCGGCTGACAGACGTGTTTCGGGTCATGGCGACCGACGGTGAGGACGCAATGGTGGATCTGCTCCAGCAGGACATCCCGTCGCTTCGGCCCTTCGTCACCGACATCCTCGAGAAGGTCGGCTACGTGGAAAGCCTCGTGCGGCGGCTTTCACACCGAAGTCCCGAGGTGCGACGGAACACCGCCGAGATCCTGTCCTTCATCGGGACGCCCTCCGCGTTCCGCGGCATAGTGCTCGCCGCGCGTGACCCCGACCAGGATGTCCGCGTCAAGGTCACCCGCGCCCTCGAGACGCTGAACACCGACTCCGGCGCCGACATCCTCGAAGAGCTGCAAAGCGACCCGGATAAACGGGTGCGCAAATACACCACCTGGGCGCTACAGCGCACGAAGGCCAAGTCGAGCTGAGGCACCGCGGCCCCGGGTAGCACCGCGGCCCCCGGGGCGGCACCGCGGCCCCCGGGCGGCACCGCGGCCCCCGGGCGGCACCGCGGCCCCGGCCCGCGCGACGACTGCGGCGCCCTCTCAGTCCTCCTCCGCCTCGAGGGCGGCGAGCATCAGAATCATCTCGTCACCGTAGCGCGAGAGCTCATCCTGCGCGTCGAGCAGGGTGCGGAGCTCAGCCGGTAACCGGTTTCGAGCCTGCGTCTCCGCCCATTCACTCACGCGGATCTGATCGAAGAAGGAGCGTCCGGGGAATACTTCTATGATCTGCGGTTCCACTCCGCTCTCGAGGAGCTCCTGCATCACGTCTATCGAGGTCTTGAGCCCGCCGAGCCGGTCCACGAGACCGCGCTCGAGAGCGTCCTCCCCACTCCACACACGCCCGCGGGCTACGCGCTCGACATCCTCGGTACTCATGCCACGGTGCTCACCCACGTAGGAGACGAAACGATCGTACTGCGTGTCGACGCTGTTCTGGACAAGGGCGCGCTCCTCGGGAGTCAGGGTGCGGTACAGAGCGCCGAGGTCGGCGGTGTCGGTGGTTTTCACCGTGTCCCAGTTGACCCCGTACTTTTCTGAGAGCCCCTCGATATTCGGCAGCAGCACAACCACGCCGATGGACCCCGTGACGGTCACCGGATGCGCCACGATGCGGTCAGCCGCCGCGGAGATGTAGTAGCCGCCGGATGCCGCGCTGTCGGCCATCGAGATGACTACCGGCTTCGGGTCCTCACCTGAGGTCGTGAGCTCGATCTCCCGCGCGATTACCGCCGAACCGAGGGTCGAACCGCCGCCGCTGGAAACACGTACGATGATGCCGTCGATGCCGCCGCTCTCCCTCGCTTCGCGGATGGCCGCAGCCATGGTCTCCGAGCCGATCGCCCGGCCCGGTTGCCCATCGCCACGGATGATATTCCCCGTGGCGTAGATGACGGCTACACGCGGGGCGGGACGGCGGCTCCACTCGTAGCGGATCTGGTCGCGGGCGGAGACCTCCGCGATGCGCGCGCCACGCTGCATCTCCTCGAGGCGCGATTCGAGCTCATCGTCATAGATGAGCTCATCAACGAGGCCTGCCTCGAGCGCCCGTTCGGCCACCAGATACGGACCGTCCGCGACAAGGGCCTCGGCGGAGCCGGAGAGTCGGTCGCCACGCCCGCTCTCGATCATCCTCAGCAGCACCCCGTACTGGTCTTCGAGAAGGGCCTCGATCGCCTCTCGCTCCTCTGCCGGCATGCCGGCTTCAGAGAAGATGTTTCCGTAGGTCTTGTACTCGGCGCTTCGGATGTTCGCGACTCCCACGCCGAAATCGTCAAGCAGCTCCTTCAGGTACGGCCGCGTTCTGGAAAGACCCGCCAGCAAGATGGAGCCCTGCGGGTTGAGATAGATCCGGTCTGCGACGGCGGCGGCCAGGGCGTAGTTGAGGGTATTGGTCTGCTCGATATAGAAGACGACCTCCTTGCCGGTAGCCTTGAACTCCTCGAGCGCCTGTCTGACCTCGAGGAAGTTGGCATAGGATGCCTGCAGATTGTGATTCCTGAAGAGGATGCCGGCCACCGCGTCGTTTCGCGACAAGCGTCGTATGTCGTTGACGACCTCGGCGATCGTGTCACTCGGATCGATCGATTGGAACCGGCGGAATAGCATCGATGCCGGCTGTTCCACGATCATCGGGCCGGGCGCGTACTCCGCAAAGGTGCGGGCCCGGATCGGGGCGAACGATCGGAAGTCCTTCGTTGAAACATGGGCGAGTGCAACTGCGCCGGGGCCGCCGTCGTCGAAGTTGAAGCTTCCACCGTTTCCCGCGCGCACCCGGCCGTAGCTGACGCTTGCCTGCAGCTGCAGCCGGTCGGAGTCGAAGTCCCAGGCCGCCGTGATATCCAGGCCGTCCTCCGGGTTGAGCTCGATGCCGAGGATCGGGGCGAGAAACTCGTCGTTGCGGTACCGTACGTCCGCGGAGACCGTAAGTATCTGTGCCATCTCCCGGTTCACGAACAGCGGGCGCAGCGCCCCACCGATGCGGTAGGCGGGATCTCCGACCTCGGGGAAGGTGCCGGTTGCGCCGAGGGAGAGCACGTTCAGGGGCCGGAAGAGCAGGCCGGCCCTGGTGACGGGATCCTCGAAAGAGAAGTCGGGCACCGAGAGCCCTGCACCGGCGTAGAGGTCGCCGAAGAGCGGCAGGGACAGGGTGCCGGTGTGGCGGTTCGCGTCGGCGGTCGTCTCGAAGGCGTAGCTCAACAGCCTCGTGTTGAGAAAGAGCGAGAAATCCGGCGACGTGCCGTCCTCGATATTTCCAAAGGCGCTCTCGTCGTAGCCGAGAAGGCCCCCGATCCCGCCGGCGTTCCCGAAGGCAGGTGCAGCCGGGTTTATCACCGGCGAGGCAAAGCCGTCTGCGGTTGCCACACTCGAGAGCTCGAGCGTACGCTGCTGGGCGGTGGCCGGTGTTATCGCGAGCAGGGCAAAGACCAGGGCCGCCGGTACGACCACGTAGCGCATGGCCCGGCGGCCCGCCGCGCGGCCGACAGCCTGGGCCACCGAGCTTAGGGATAAAGCATATTCCTGCATCATGTGTAGCTTCTCCTTATCAGGGAACGGCCATGTGATGCCTCCCCCTTGTGGAAGCCTACTATTGCAGCAGAAACGCCGCAACTGCTCTGCCGAGAAGATTGTGTGGTCGACGACTCTTAGGCCGACAATGTGCGTTTGGGTGTTGACCGAATAAAACCCGGGACGACTACACGCCGCGGGGTCCTCTCGCCGGAGGAACGGCGCATCCTCACGTCTCGATCGGAATGCGTATTTCGAACGTAGTGTTTGGTTCCCGACTGAGCGAAATATCCCCGCCAAGCTGGGCTACAAGCTGCTGGACCAGACTTAGTCCGAGAGAGGAGGCGTTATTCGGCTCGATTTCATCCGGAAAGCGGTTGCCGGTGTTTGATACCCTGAGCACGTAGTGCTCCTGCTCGAGGTCTTCACCAAGGCGGACGGTAAAACGTGGAGCGCTCACTTCCGGCTCGAAGCCGTGTTTCGCCGCGTTTGTAGCCAACTCGCTCACAACAAGCCCGATGGTGACCGCCTTCTTCGATGACAGGGGCGCATCCTCGAGGTGAAGGTCGAGTTCCGGCTGAAGAGACCCTGTCGCCTCGAAGTTCGAGATTACCACGTCTCGGATATACTCCCGAGCATTAACATCCATGGAGCCGTCGACGTGACTCAGCTGTTCATGGACCTTTGCGATCGATGACACCTGATTCTGGACGTCCGAGAGATCCGTCCCTTCACCGATCTCTGCATCCTTAAGACGCAAAAGGGAAGAGACCATGGCGAGATTGTTCTTCACTCGGTGATTAAGCTCTTTGAGTAGTTGGTCGCGCTGTGAAACCGCCTGGCGGAGGGCCAGGGTTCGTTCTTCCACCTTTCGGCGAAGTGCAATTAACCAGGCCGCTGCAATTCCCACGGTAGTAAGAAGTATTCCCGCAGCAACGGTAAGTGCGATCAGGCGCCGCTGTCGACGCTCGGCAAGTATGCGATCGGAGTCGAAAACGAAAGCGTCGATATCCAATTGACCGGACACAACGCCGAGCCTCGAGAGCAGCGCGTGCATTTCATGCCAACGGTTGGCATTAATGTGGCCAAGCTCGAGATTCGGGTACTGCGCAAGCGTTCGTATCCGTGCGGCCTGCCAGCGATTGAATCGAACCGCATCATCGATCGGGTCGCCACTCCGATCGAGCTCGGCCAGCCGTTCGCTCACCTCCTCGACGTGGGCGAAGGCGTACTCCCAACCGCGAAGTGAGGCGTCTCGGAACCGCGCGGCCAGCTCGGGTCTGCTCTGCGCAAGCTTGGCAGTAGTGAACAATGTGTCCCCATAGAACTTGACGCCGAAGGAGCTTGGTCTGAGCTCGCTGAACTCGACGCCTTGCTCCTGAAAGATCCAGGGCGCTGAGGTCTGGTAACCGGGAATGGCGTCCACCTCGCCGCGCACCAGCGGGCCAATGCCGGGCTCAAGTGGAACCGTCCTGCCGTCGTCAGGATCGAGCCCCTCCAGGAGCATCATTGCCCGAACCTCGATTTCGATGAGGTCACCTTCCACTCGGGCACGGGTGAGGTCCAGAAGATCATCCGGGGAGTCCAACTCCGTCTCGGATAACGAGTAGAGAGCCGCCGGACTCTCCTGCAGGATCGATGCAAGCACTGTCATCTTGGGGCCGGCAGCATTCTGGAGAAGAATATCCGCAGCTCCGACCCCGAAGTCAGCGTGTCCCTCGGCTACCATGTTGGTGGCCGAGCGGATCTTTCCGTCGTGCAAAGCGCTTCGCAGTTTTACGGTGAGGCCGGCGTCCTCGTAGTAACCTTGCCACTGTGCTGCATAGTAGCCGGCAAACTGAAATTGCGGCGCCCAGCGAAGCTGCAGGACGATCTCTTCACCGGCGCTATTCAGGGTGGGAAACAAGAAGAATAGCCAAACGACTGCAAAGCAGCGGAGGCGTAAGCGCAGGAATGTGCAAAGCATCCAATATCTTAACACGCTCGCCCGAAGCGCGCAATTGCGGATCGCTCAATGCATGAGCCGGGACGCGTGCGGAACACATCTCTTGAGCTTCGTCGTCGCCACGCTCTCAGGCGCGGTCAGTAGAACTCTTTCCCGAGCACCTCATTCTGTTAGCATAGAGTCAATCACTCCGATGATGGCAACTCGCCATCTGCATGAATGCCGGACGGGTTTCCGGAATACAGTCTGGGGATTTGTGTGATGCGCGTTCATGTGACAGAGGACAGACTGCCGTGAGCGATAAAGTCCATGCCAGGTTAGAACACCTCGAAACCGAGCTGGCCCGGTTGCGTGAATAAAACGCGATACTCAGGGCTGAATCCAGCCGAAGTGCCGGCCGCAGTGGTCTGCTCCTGCGTCGAGTCCTGGACGTGCTTCCGGTCGGCGTCTTCATCGCCGATGAGAAAGGCAGAATCGCCTGGACCAACGCAGCCGTGGAGTGAATCTGGGGCGGGGCCAGGCATGTGCCCCTGGAAGGCCTCACGGAGGTGCGTGAGACCGGGGCGAGCTCCGCTCGGAGGTGGTAACACTGCCGGAATGGATGTCCCGGACAAGACAGGTATTCGAAGAGCTCAAGGAGACCGGGTGCTTCAAGCCCTACGCGAAGCCGCCATCGAAGCCAGGCAACAGCTCATGCGCGAGCTCAACCACCGCGTCAAGAATCACCTGTTCATGGTTTCCACGCTGGTCAGTTTGAAGGATGAGACTCTCGGCGCTGCCGCGGATCTATCAGATATTCGCGGCCAGGTGAGCACGATTGCCCATCTTCACGAGAAGCTCTATCAGAGCGATGCCGTAACGACCGTGGAGTTCGAGCCCTATGTCAGAGGATTGCTCACGGATGTTTTTACAGCTCGGGGCTCGGTCTTGTGCGCGCGCTGGTTTCCCAGATCAACGCTACGCTGGAGCTCGAGCGACACCCGAGCCCCACGTTCAGGATCCGTATTCCGTTGGAGTAGTGACGGTGGGAACCGGGCAGGGCCGGCGTGATTATTCGCCGCGACCGATTCTCGGCAATTGCGGAATCAGATCAAAGTGAGCGTCCCGGCTGTAGAGTGGGATATCATGCTGTACGACGAGCGCCGCGATCCAGAGGTCGTTCGTCGGAATCGGGGTTCCGGAGCTTCTGAGTTGTCGATAGAGATGCGCGTAGTGCCGGGTGGTGTCCATGGTGGGTGTCATCACCTCTAGTCGCGGACGGTGGATGAACTTTTCGAATGCGCGTTGGTTTTCCGCTCCGCGCGAACCGACTGCGAAGCCCGCCCGCAACTCCGCAACCACAACCAGCGGTACGTGGATCTTCGGGGCCGAACGAAAAATCGAAACCGTCCCGACCTCTCCCTCGACGAAATCCCGATATCGATTCGTATCAATAACGATTTCTACCGCCATGCATCCTCATCCACCGAATCCTGTTCAGCTACCGCGCGGTCGAACTCCTCATCGGGCTTCCACGTGCCGATCAGGTCGTCGAGGTCGTCGTACGTCGGCTCTTCGGGCCCGACACCGAGCCCCCGCCGGAGGGCGTCCACCACTGTCTCATTCAGGCTTTGCTGATTCCGACGTGCGCGTTCCCGAAGCTCGCGGTCGATCGAGGACGGTACGTTTCGAATCGTGTATTGCACGGGTCGTCTCTCCGGTGTGCATGCAGCTTCTGCATACAGTGTAGGCATTGTACGAAGATTCGGCAAGGTAGTCAGACCGTCTTTCCCCGTCACAACTCCCCCTGCTCGAGGAAACTGTAGTAGCCCTCCTGCGAGAAAATGACGTGGTCGAGCATCGCAATGCCGAGCGTGTTTCCCGCCTTCTGCAGGCGGGCGGTGACCTCCCGGTCCTCGGCGCTCGGTTCGACGTTGCCGCTCGGGTGATTGTGGGCCACGACCACCGCCGCGGCTCGATCCACCAGCGCTTCGGCGAACACTTCACGCGGGTGTACAAGCGCCCGATTGACGAGCCCAACCGATACCACCCTCGTCGCCGCCACCTCATGTGCGCCGTTCAGCGACAGCGACAGAAAGTGCTCCTGCTTGCGGTCGGCATAGTGGCGCACAAGCGGCAGGACGTCGGCCGGAAACCGAATCCTGTGAACGCCGGGGCAGAGCATGCGTCTGGCAAACTCCACCGCGGCGGCGATGAGACTGCTCTTGGCCTCTCCGAGCCCCGAGATAAGCCTCAGATCCTGGAGGTCGGGCGGTCCGGCCGAGCCGTCGAGAACGGCGAGCACCTCGGCGGCAAGTCGCCCCACCGGCTTCCCGCGGGTGCCGGTTCCGAGCAGAACCGTGAGAAGCTCACGGTCGGAGAGGTGCGCCGGCCCATAACTGATGAGTTTCTCCCGTGGCTGCAGGGGGCGCTCCATGTGTTTTAGAGCCCGTTCCCGGGCGGTCATTGCGTCCACATAGACCGTTACTGCCTCACCGCGCCTGTTGCTTGAGATCAGGCCCGTATTTTCTTGTTTTTCGATCCGCCGTGGCCGTACCCTTTAATGTAGGCTGATCAACTGGAACGCAAGTCTGCTGGCAAACAGACATTGCTCATGCTATTATGTGAACTGGAAGGGTTTGTCACAACGGATTGGGGGGTACCTGCATGAACGTAAAGAAAACACTTATGTTGCTCGGCGTCGCGCTGCTCATCGGAGCACCGCTGTTCGCCGGCGGGCAACAGGAAGGGGCCACGGAGCTCGAAATGCCGCCGCAACCGCGGCAGTATATCTCTCCGGAGGACGGAGACGGCGTGAACGATGAGCTCGAGCTCCCGTTCTCCACGATTGTTGTGCAATCCGAGGACGCCGTTATCGTGGAGTACGAGCTCGCCATTTTTGACGCGGACGGCAATGTCGTGTGGCGGGAGAGCCGGGTGGAGGAGGGCCGTGTAGGCTTCTTCGGCAGGCTCTTCGGCGCGGACAAACCACAGGTTGAAGTTCCCGACACGCTCACCTGGGACGGGACGTATCAGAACTCCGACCTCGGCGAGGACGGAGAGCCGGTGGAGGACGGAGACTACAACTACCAGCTCTTTGTCCGTGACGACCAGGAGCGGATCTCCCGGACGCCACCGTTCAACGTCACCGTGGATAACGAGGCACCGGAGATCACCGAGCTGGGACCACCCGAATACCGCGTATTTGCTCCCACCGAGGACAGCGACCGGAAGACGGTCAGTTTCCCCCAGGACGGGAGTCGCGAAGTGGCGTGGGTCGGCACCATAGCCGACGCCGACGGGAACGCGGTATGGCGGCAGACCTGGGAAAACCCGACACCGCAGAACCGCGGACGGGACATCAGCCCGCCGTCCACTGTCACGTGGGATGGTACCTATCTGCTGGAAGACGATGATCGCACCGGCTCGCAGGTGCCCGAGGGAAGCTATACCTACACCCTCGAGAGCACCGACCGGGCGGGGAATAGCACCGAAGAGACAGCGGACTGGGAAATCGCAGTCAGTCTGCAGTCGGGAGGAGTGCGACTGGGCGTTGCAGCCGAGAACGCCGCATTCTCTCCGAACGGCGACGGTCGCAAGGACGAGCTTCCGTTCACGATTACGGTCCGCGAGCCCGAAGGGGCGGTATCATGGGAGCTCGAGGTCCGCGACCCCCGCCTGCGCAATCCGGTCGTCCGCCGGGTAACCGGTGAGGCGCCGATTCCACGCCGCGGAACCTTCGACGGGAGCGACGAGGAGGACGAACCTCTTCGCGACGGAACCTACGAGGCCCGGCTCTACGTCCGCTATGAGAACGGCATCGTGGTGAGCTCCCAGACGCGAGAGTTCGTCATCGATACCCAGCCACCCCGTGGCAGCCTGGTTGTAGACACCCTCCCGCAGTCAACTCCGCGGGACGCGCTGCTTGCGTTCGGCGGTACGAACAAGCAGGAGCTTTCGCTGCGCGCGGAAATCGATCCGGAGGCCGACTGGACCGCAGTTATCGGCGCGCCGGAAGGCGAGCTCGAGGTCGACCTTGCAGCTCAGGGTATCTCGGGGCCGGAGATCGACACCACCTGGGACGGCACCGATCTCGAGGGCAACGAGGTTCCCGACGGCGAGTACAGCCTGCAGCTCCGCGCGATGGATCGCGCCGGCAATGTTGGTACGACCCGTGAAGTCAGCGCTATCAAGGACACGAGTCCCAAGCCCATCGATCTCACTATCGAGGGCGACGTAGTGTTCCCGACGCGGGACGGAGCGGATGCGGAGGTGACAATCCTGCCGCAGTACGAGGTGGAAGACTACATCGACGAGTTCCACCTCGAGATTCGCAATTCGGACGGCGAATTGGTGCGCAGTGTCTATCGCAACGAGCCCTTCGACGAGTTTACCTGGAACGGCAGAAACAACGCCGGCGGCACCGTCGCCGAAGGCGAGTACACGGTGGACTTCCAGATCATTTACCACAACGGCGACAGGCCGAAGATAACCGGTGTCGGGCCGATCTACGTGGAAGCTCCGACCGGCGACATGCGGAATCTGGAGATGTCCGTGGCGCCGCTACCCTTCTCACCGGACGGCGACGGGGTAAACGACACGCTGCGGATACAGCTGCGCGTGCCCGACGCACTAGACGTACAGCAGTGGTCGGTGCACATCGCCGATCCCATGACGAACGGCTTCAAGAACTGGAGCGGAGACGGCAACCCGCCGCGGACGCTGACCTGGAACGGTCTCTCCGATGACGGTGAGCTCGTGCAGTCAGCGGTGGACTACGTGGCAACCTTCCGTGTGGTGGACGCCCGCGGAAACGAGTTCGAGGTGGAGCGGGTCATACCGACCGATATCCTCGTCATGCGCGAGGGCGACAGGCTCCGCATTCGGATTCCGAGCATACATTTCGCACCGTTCTCGGCGGATCTCTTCGATATCGAGATCGATCGACAGGATGAGAATTTCCGCATCCTGCGGCGCCTCGCAACAGTGCTCGATCGCTATCCCGACTACGAGATACTCGTTGAGGGACACGCCAACCACATCCTGTTCGAGGACGAGCGTGCCAAACGGATGGAACAGGAGGAGACCCTGATCCCGCTCTCGCGCAACCGTGCGCAGGCGGTGAAGGAGGCGCTCATCATCCTCGGTATCGACCGTGACAACATGGATGTAGAGGGTGTCGGTGGCGCACGACCGATCGTGCCGTTCGCCGACAAGGAGAACGTCTGGAAGAACAGGCGCGTCGAGTTCCTGCTCGAGCGTTGAGAGCCGACGTCTGCGACGTCAGAGGAAAAATCGAGCCGCCCGGTGAATCACCGGGCGGCTCTTCTGTGCGGAAGGTATGCGAGCGGGAGCATGCGCCGGTCACGCACACTGTTGACCGAGCCGGATCGGCTCTGCTATATTTCAGTCTCGAAATACCCGAAGATCATAATCCCCCGTTGAGGAGAAAGATATGTCGAAGTCCAATCGCGGACGCAACCTGAAAGATGAACGAAAGAACGGTGCGCGCGGCACCTGCCCCATCACCGGCAAGACCGGCGTGAAGCTCGTTTATGAGCATGAGATCGACGGCAAAAAGGTGATGATTTCCAAGACGGCCAAGGCTACCCTCGAGAACCAGAAGCGTCGCGAGGCGAAGAAGCAGGCCCAGAAAGAGCAGAAGCAGGAAGAAACGAAGGAAGAGGCAGCCCCGGCGGCGGCCGAGTAACTCACCCCTCAGCGTACGGCCGCCTCGAGAGGCGGCCCTGCCGTACGACTTTCCCCCACCAGAAATATCGGCGCCGGCTCATAGCCGGCGTTTCAGCGCATGGCCCGCGCTCTAGTCACACTCCTCGGGGTTCCCGGCCTGCTGCGGCACGCGGTCCATGGCGAGGATATCTTCGAGACCCTCGAGCTCCCCGATGTCCTTGTCGATGCAGCCGTTTCGCTCTTTGTTGAGGTAGCCGGGGTCCTGGAAGGAG
>JAWLDL010000024.1:0-13352 GCA_041686675.1 Spirochaetia bacterium
CGAACGCGATCCGCCTCGGTGGAGATGAGTTCGACGAAGCGATCATGAAGCATATCAGAGGCGTGCACAACCTCATCATCGGTGAGGGGACCGCCGAGGAGCTGAAGAAGCGCATCGGGAATGCGTCGCCCGACAAGACCATCGAAAAGATGGAAGTGAAGGGAACCGACGCCATCACCGGTCTGCCCCGCCGGCTCGAGATCGACAGCGTCGAGGTCCGCGAGGCGCTGCAGGAGCCTATCATCGCCATCATCGAGGAGATCAAGCGAACTCTCGGCGAGACCCCGCCGGAGCTTGCTGCCGATATCGTGGAGCGGGGCATCGTCATGACCGGCGGAGGATCGCTGCTCAAGGGCCTTGACGTGTTGATCGCGAATGAGACCGGTGTCCCTGCCTTCAAGGCGGAGGATCCGCTTAACTGCGTGGCGCTCGGCGCCGGCATGTACTTCGACCACGAGCGGGGACCGAACCACTCGGGTCGCCGCGTGTATCACAAGACGTGACGTGAGCGTTCGGGAACGCATTGATGATCACAGAGCCGGTGTTCTCCTTGCTGTGCTGGTGCTGATCTCCGTCGTTCTTCTCGGAGTATCCACTGCGCGGGAGCGATTCAGGCCGGCGGAGGCCGGGCTGACCGTCGTCTCTTCGGTGCAGGAGCTCTTCTTTCACATCGGTGATTTCGTCGGCTCGACGATAAACTCGGTGCGTGAGCTCGGGGAGCTTCAACAGCAGTATGAGGCGGTGCTCGAAGAGCTCAGGCGTTACGAGGGCGTGCGTACCGATGTCGAGGAGTTGCGACGGGAAGTGGAGCGCCTCGAGCAGGTGCTCGGATTCTCCGAATCGCTTGATTACCGCAACGTGCCGGCCCGCGTTGTCGGCAAGGACCCGTCCAACCTGTTCGCCGCCATTACCATCGACAAGGGCTCGGCTGACGGTATGCAACGGAACATGCCCGTGGTCGCCGTGCAGGGGGGCTCTCAGGGACTCATTGGTCGAATCGAGACGGTGGGCCGGAGCACATCCATCGTGATTCCGCTCTTCGACAGCGCGAACTACGTGGCGGCCCGGTTACAGCAGTCCCGCTACGAAGGGCTCGTACACGGAACACCGAGCAGGGACGGCACATTGACCATGCGATATGTGAGCTCTCAGGCTCGCGGCAGCGTTCGATACGGCGCCACGGTGGTGACCTCCGGGATGAACTCGATCTATCCCGCAGGCATTCGCATCGGGACGGTGACCTCGGTACAGGCGAAGCCCTACGAGACCTCGTTACAGCTGACTATCGACCCGATTGTTGATTTCTCGACACTCGAGTATGTCTTTGTGATAACTCCGGAGAACGAATGACCTCTCGCGTGCTGCTTTATTCAGGGATTCTCGCCGGCATTGCCGTCCTGCAGACGAATGTGCTCGTCGCTATCGAGATAGCCGGCGTCCGTCCCGATATTGCCCTTATCGTTATCGCCTACTACTCGGTGACCAACGGCAGCTTCGAGGGGGAGATCGGCGGCTTCGTCAGCGGGCTGGTGGAGGATCTGCTCTCCCTCGCCCCACCGGGTTTTCACGCACTTCTTCGAACCCTCATGGGCTTCCTCTACGGTGTCATGCACAACCGTATGCTTGTGGACGCCGTGCTCGTGCCCGCTCTCCTTCTCAGCATTGGAACAGTGCTCAAGGCGCTGCTTGCCGGCCTCACAGCAACCCTGTTCGCCATTGACGGCCTGTCATCCGTGGCCCTTTCCCAGCGCCTCCTTGTCGAGGTGGGGTACAATGCGGTGCTTGCACCGATCCTGTTCGCCCTGCTAAGGTTGATCCGGCCGCTGAGACAGTCCCGCAGGGAGTCGACGACGCTATGAGTGGTTTTTCGCCCCGAGGTGGCCCGGTTTCCAGGCCCCGGGTACTCGCACTCGGTGTTCTCATTACAGCACTCTTTATCGGGTATGCCGGCTATCTGTTCTCCATGCAGATTGTCGACAACTACATCTACAGTGCCCGCGCCGAACGCGTGAAACGCCGTGCGATGGTCATCCCCGCCCAGCGCGGAGAAATCTACGACCGCAACTACGACACTCCGCTTGTCACAAACACCGATTCCTTTGCGGTGCATGTGAATCCCGCCGAGATACCCGCGGGACAGCACGAGGAGACATTTCAGCGTGTCGCCGACTACCTTGGTGTGCCGGTGTCGCGGATCAGGGAGAAGATCCCTCCCCAGAGCTACAACACGTACCGACCGGTGGAGGTGCAAAGCGGTGTCTCTTTCCGAAAGGTAACCTATCTCGCGGAGCACGCGCGTCGATACCCCGGTGTCACCTGGCAAAGCAAGCCGACGCGCTACTACACCGAGGGCGAAGAGCTCGCGCACGTGCTCGGATACGTCGGAGATATCACACCCGAGGAACTTCAGGTCCTCTTCAACCGCGGATACACCGCCAACTCGGTTATCGGAAAGAGCGGAGTCGAACAGCAGTATGATGAGCTCCTGCGGGGCGAGCCCGGCCGCAGTTTCCGGACCGTCGATGCGTCGGGGCGGCTCGTGGAGGCGGCCGGCCGGGACGACATTCCTCCGGTTCTCGGCGACAATCTGGTTCTCACGATCGATCGCAACATCCAGCGACTTACGGCGGATGCTCTCGGCGATCGCATCGGCTCCGCGGTGGTCCTCAAGCCTGCAACCGGCGAGATCCTGGCCATGGTGTCCTATCCGAGCTTTGATCCCAATCGCTTCTACGGGGAGGGCGGCTCGCAGGCCTTCAGACAGGTTTCGCTTTCGCCGAACTCGCCGTTCCTCAACCGCGCCACACAGAGTAGCTCCCCCCCTGCATCGACATGGAAGATTCTCATGACCACCGCCGTCATCGAGGAGGAGGTTTTCGGGCTCGATGAGACGGTTAATGCCACCGGAACCTACGTCCTCGGTAATCGTGTCTTCAACGATTGGCGGGAAACGGGCTTCGGGCGTCTGGATATTTTCGGTGGCCTGGCGAACTCCTCGAACGTTTTCTTCTGGACTATGGGGGTCGAGCACCTCGGCATAGAGCGCATCGTGGACTACTCGCACAAGTTCGGTTTCGGAACCGAAACCGGCGTTGACCTGCCGGGCGAAGTTCCCGGAACTCTTCCCAGTCCCGAGTGGAAGCGACGTCGGTTCAATGCGCCGTGGGTCGGCGGCGATACGGCCAACATGTCGGTCGGGCAGGGCTTTCTCACCGTCACCCCACTGCAGATTGCCAACATGGTTGCCATGATCGTGAACGACGGTGTCGTGTACCGGCCTCATGTTCTGAGCGAGGTCCGCGACCAGGTCACCGGTGAGGTGCTGCGTACGGTCGAGTCTGAGGTCCTGCACACCATGGACGCGCGACAGTCTACCTTCGACAACGTGAAGAAAGCCATGCGCGAGGTCATTACCGATGGAACGGCGGAGGTGGTAATCACCACACCTGCGGTCGAGGCGGCGGGAAAGACCGGCACGAGTCAGGTTGGAGGCAAGGAGGAGAACTGGCACTCCTGGTTCGTCGCCTACGCCCCCTACGAGACCTCCGATCCCGAAGAGCGGGTCGTTGTCGTGGTCATGGTGGATGCGGAGAACGAGTGGGAGTGGTGGGCGCCCAAAGCGGCCAACGTCATTCTTCACGGCATTTTTACCGAGAGCAGTTTCCAGGAATCCGTGGCGGGGCTCAAACGCGCGCCCCGACCGCTGTGGTATATGTAGGAGTTACGGGTGCATTCACGTTCGGTACTGAGCTTTGACGTCTACATCATCGCTGCCTCGCTCTCGCTCATCGCGATAGGTATTCTCTTCATCTACTCCAGCGGCGTCACGTCCACCGGCCGTGTCTACTCCAATGAGTACATTCGACAACTGGTCTGGGCGGGAACCGGGCTGGTCCTGCTGGTCGCGGCCGCGCTGACCAGTTACGCTACGATCCGCTCGGCCTCGGTTCCCTTCTACATTCTGGTAGTCGTGTTGCTGCTGATTACCCTTGCATTCGGCAGGGTCGTGAACGGGGCGCGCTCGTGGCTCGGCATTGGAGGTCTCGGCATACAGCCCTCGGAGTTTGCCAAGCTCGCCTCGGTGCTGGTGCTTGCGACGTATCTGGAACGAGTCGGAACCGGAATCAGGAAGCTGCCCCTGTTTCTTGCAGGATCCGCTATCATGCTCATTCCGATGGGGCTTACATTCGTACAGCCGGATCTCGGAACCGCCCTTGTCTTCATGCCACTCTTCCTGATCATGGCCTTCGTTGCCGGCGCCCGATTGCGACACGTCAGTTACGTCGTTCTCGTCTTCGCCCTCACGGCCGTGCTCAGCGTGATCCCGGCCTGGGAACGTCAGATCTATGAGGGCAGCATACCTATGGTCTCCGTTCTCACACGCCCCGAGGTTCTGACGATGGTCATCGCCGCGCTCGCTGCGATGCTTGCGGTGACGTCTGTCGGCTACATCGCCACGAAACGCAGATACTTCTTCTGGATAACCTATGCGCTTTCAGTGATCCTTGTCGGCCTGCTCGGCTCGGTCATCGTTCGCAGGGTGTTGGCCGAATATCAGATGATGCGGCTCATTGTCTTTCTGGACCCCTACGCGGATCCCCGGGGAGCAGGCTGGAACATCATTCAGTCGGTCACTGCCGTGGGTTCCGGCGGGTTGTCCGGAAAGGGCTTTCTGCAGGGCACACAGAGCCACTATCAGTTCATCCCCCAGCAGAGCACCGACTTCATCTTCTCGATTCTGGCCGAGGAATGGGGTTTTCTCGGCGGCCTGCTGGTTTTCGGGCTGTTTCTCGTAATACTGCTGCGGGGCCTCTATATTGTTCAGACCGCCCGGGACAACTATTCCTCGCTCGTCGCAACGGGAATCGTCGCGCTCATCTTCTTCCATTTCGCCGTGAACGTAGGAATGGTGATCGGTGTGATGCCCATAACGGGCATTCCGTTGTTTTTTCTGTCTCACGGCGGATCGTCTCTGTGGACCGCAATGGCCGGTGTCGGGTTGCTGCTGAACATCCACCACAACCGCTATTACTACTGAAACACATGAATAGAATTGACCCGAGACGCGATCTCAAACGAATCCTTGCCCGCGTGGAGAGCCCCGGCCGCTATGCGGGAGGTGAGTACGGCGCGATAGCTCCCCTCGGACCCGGGGCATCCGCGGGCGCAGTTCGGGAGGAGTACGTCGTCGCGATCTGCTTTCCGGACCTCTACGAGATCGGTATGTCGAACACCGCGATCAAGCTTCTCTACACGCGGCTCAACGCAATTCCCGGAGTCCGCTGCGAGCGGGTGTTTGCTCCTGCTCCCGACTTCGAAGCGGAGATAGTAAGCGCAGGGATCCCTCTGTATACGCTGGAGTCGGGAATACCGCTTTCGGATTGCGACATGGTGGCCTTTTCCATCGGCTACGAGCTGTCGGCGACGAACATTCTCACCGTTCTCGAGCGGGGAGGCGTGGCCGCTCGTGCGAGCGAGCGCGGACCGCGGGCGCCGCTGGTTATAGCGGGGGGACCGACATCATCCAATCCTGTTCCCTTCGGCACGTTCTTTGACGGCATTTTTGTCGGAGAGGCCGAAGGCGTCATCGAGCGAATGGTCGGCGATCTTGCCGCGTTGCGTGCCCGTGGCGCGTCCCGCGAGAGTCAGCTTACGCGGCTTCGCGAAAGCCCGCACGTGTGGTGGCCCGGAGCCGACCGTCGCACGCGTCGGGCAATCTGGAACGAGTTCGGCGCGGGGCCGCTTCTCTTGAAGGCGCCGGTGCCGAGCATCAAGGTTGTGCAGGACCACGGCGTCGTCGAGATCATGCGTGGCTGCCCGCAGGGCTGCCGTTTCTGCAGCGCCGGCATCTTCTATCGCCCCGTCCGCATGAAAGATTACGCCTCGATCGAGCGGGAAGTGGAGAACCTGGTCTACAACCACGGATATCGCCACATTACGCTCTCCTCCCTCAGCACGGGGGACTACGCGGACGTGCACGCACTGTTTCGCTACCTCAACACGCGATTTGCCTCAGAGCACGTGAGTTTCTCTCTCCCGTCGCTGAGGGTGAGCTCTTTCACGCTTCCGCTTCTCGCCGAGGTTTCCCAGGTCCGAAAGAGTGGGCTGACCTTTGCCGTAGAGACGCCCGGAGAGGCCGGCCAGCTCGCCATCAACAAGCAGGTACCCCTCGATCGCACAAAGGAGATCCTGCAGTCCGCCCGAGATATGGGCTGGCGACTGGCGAAGTTCTACTTCATGATCGGCCTTCCCGTGCCCGAAGAGGACGAGGTTGCGGCCATTGCCGGGTTCATGCATGAAGTAAAATCGGCCGTGAAGATGAACTTCAACGTCGCGGTGGCCACCTTCGTGCCCAAGCCCCATACCCCTTTTCAGTGGGCCCTCCAGCTCGGCGAATACGAGGCACTGGATCGAATCATGCAGCTCAAGCGTGAGCTCAAGAGCATGGGTATGAAACTCGGCTATCAGGCGCCGTTTCAGTCCCGCCTCGAGGGTATCATAAGCCGCGGAGACGAGCGGGTAGGTGAGCTCATTGCCGATGCCTGGAGCCGGGGCTGCCGCCTCGATGCCTGGGAGGATCACCTCGACCGCGAGGCGTGGCGCGGTGTGATCGAGGACGCGCCCTGGTCGGTCGACGAGGAACTTTTCCGCGAGCGCGAGACCCACGAACGACTTCCATGGCAGGTTGTCACAACGGGAGTCGGCACGGCCGCCCTTCGCCGCGAGTTCGAGCGATCCAGAGAAGGGGAGTTGACCGACCAGTGCACCGACGGCTGCGACCATCCCTGCGGAGTCTGCAACAGCACCGTGCGTATACGGGAAGCGGAGCCCGCGCCGGCGGTACCGGACCCGGGCGAAGCGGAAGAGTCGCCCGCCGAGGCGCAACCTGCCGCCCCGACGGAACCGCCGACACCCACGGCGAAACCGGCGGCCACGCAGCTGCGCCACCGGATGTTGTTTCGCTTCACGAAGACGGGCCCGGCAGTCTACATCCCGCACCTTGGCCTCATGGGAGTATTCGAGCGGGCCTACCGTCGTGCCGGGATACCTGTGACCTATACTCAGGGCTTCAATCCGAAGCCTCGCCAGGAGTTCGCACAGCCGCTTTCGCTCGGTCTGGCCTCCGAGTGCGAGTACGCCCTGGTTTCCGTATCTGAATTCATACAACCTGACAGGTTTTCTGAGAAGTTGACGGCAGCCATGCCCGAGGGACTCGAGGTTACCGGCGCCATGCTCCTCGAGGAGACCGACAAAAAGGTGCGGTCTCTCATGGCAAACTACTGGGGATCGGAGTTTTTCATCGACATGGACGACGCCGACATTGAGACAGATGAGCTTCGCGCGCTCCTCGAGGATTCCGCCGGCGTGAGGCTGGTGGTTGAAAGCTCCGGGGGCCTGGAGGTGACCATTGCCCATGAGGGCGGGCGTGCACGGGGACTCGGGAAACTGTTGAAGACGTCATTCGGCAGCGACCCCGCGGCGCTCGGAATTTCAGTCACTCGCCGGGAGACTCTGGCAATCGCCGTCGCCTCGGGCACCGACGACGATGATGACGGCGTATCCTACTTTTCCGCGTACGCCCCAAGCGCGGTGGCCGCGAGCTCAACCGCGGCGGGCCAGACTATTGCTCTTCCGTCCGCTTCGCCTGCGACCAGATAGCGTCCATCGTCTCCAGCTCATCGGAGCTCATATCAATCCCGCGCCGCTCCATCTCTTCCTCGACCGTTCTGAACCTGCGTTTGAACTTCGTGTTCGCCTGATGAAGGGCAACCGACGGGTCGACGCCCATTTTTCTGGAGAGATTTACCACCGAAAACAGCAGGTCTCCGACCTCGGCCTCGACCCGGGAGTGGTCGTCGGGCTCGAGCGCAAGGATCTCGTCGAGCTCCTCGGTGACTTTGTCGGCCGCCGGTCGGGGATTGTCCCAGTCGAAGCCGCGTTTCTCGGCGCGCTTCTGAAGCTCGAACGCTCGTGACAGAGGCGGCAGGCCCTCCGGCACTCCATCGAGGGCGGAGGGGTGCGCCTTGCCCTCGACATCCGTTTTTATCCGGTCCCACTGAGCCGACACCGCCTCCGCAGTCTCAGCCTCCGCCGAGCCGAATACGTGAGGATGCCTGCGCACCAGTTTCTCCCGGATATAGTCGAAGACCTCGCCGACGGTAAACGAGCCTTCCTGTTCCTTGATATATGCCATCATGGTGGCAATCAGAAACACGTCTCCGAGCTCTTCGCGCAGCTCCGCATCGTCGTCCATGTCTATTGCATCGAGTGTCTCGTAGGTTTCCTCGAGGAGATACGGCCGCATGGACGCCGTCGTCTGTTTGCGGTCCCAGGGGCAGCCCTCGGGGCCGCGCAGTCTTCGAATAACCTCGAGAAACTCCGAGAAGTTGGCGTCGCTCATGCCGTGATCCTACAGGGCTCCGGCCTGTTCGCCAAGAGGGGGTGCGGGGTGAGAGAGGTGCCGAGCCGGGACGGAATGGAGCGGGCACAGACCCGGACGGCGTGACTACCTACCATGAGTAGACAGAATATCTGTTATACGAAGTGAAGGGTGTACGCGGCGCGTCGCGGCAGGCACGCGGCAGACTCTCAGGGGAACCGGCTGCGCCCCGTCGTGGCTGCTGCGCGCCGCGGCTCCTTCCCGGTCGCGGCTACTCCCGGTTGTCGGTTATCAGGGAGAACAGCCACACGAGGATGAACGCCGTGATGATCGGTGGGAATATATTCACCGAGTTGTTGAGGTTCGCGAGGACCGCGATGATATCTGCGAACAGAAAGTCCACCAGACCGCCGGCAAATGCCCCTATGAGCCCGATAAGAAGCGCTCCCCAGAAGCTCCCGAGAAAGCGCTTGCGGAGGACGAAATAGAAGAACAGTGCCACGCCGAAGCCGACGACCAGGTATGCGAGGCCGATTGTCAGATAGTATGCCGTCATGGTCGGGTTCCTTTCACGTTCATGTCTGTCAGTTGAAGTCCACGGGCACATAGCCGAGGTACACCGGCTCGCTGTAGAGGGCCTGCAGGGAGCCGGGGTCGACTCCGTAGCCCAGCGCGTATACAACTAAATACAGGTTGTTATTGGCTATCACCTCGGATATATCGGTGATATGGCCCACATCGTCGTCGGTTTCCTCGTACGCTGCCTCGTCGAGAAACCGCTTATGGGTGCCGCGTTGGGAGACCGCACGGTTCAGGGTGACGGTATCATCCGGCCAGGTCGCGGTGAATGCGTTTGTCACCACATCGCCGGTGAGACCGATCTCCACGACAAACTCGTTTCCCTTTATACCGTTCGATACGGCAATGTTTGGGATCTGTCCGGGCGAGTTTCCGGGAACGAGGCGTCGGTAGTTTCGACCAAGAAGGCGGGACGGGCCGGTCTGTACCGGGTCGTTCAGAATGTAATCCCTGTCGCTGCGGCACGGGTCCCCTGCCTCACAGAGTCCGTCCTCGTCCGCGTAGAGCTTGTAGTACAGGTCATAGCCCTTGAACTCGTCGGTGTCATTGTCGTTCTCATTGTGCAGAAAAATGATCCGCTCGGTACCAGTTGCCGGCACGAGGTCGACTTCATCGGGCTTTGGTCCCGCAATGAACAGTGTACTTTCTATGCCGCAGGCGGCAACCAGGATCGTCACAGCCACGACCGCCATGGCCGCCGGGAGCGCCGCGGTCGTGCCGAACCTTGCTGCGCCCCTCGCCCCCGCCCCGAGCCGCGCCCGGCCCGGGCCCGAAGTCCGTTCATTCGAGCGCAGTGCTCGTCGAGGTCTCCGTGAGTGTCGGCTTTTTCGCGCTTCGATCCTCATCAGGCCTCGTCAGCTCTCTACGATGTCGATCAGCTCGTAGATCAGAACGGGGCGATTCTTGCCCTTCACGCGTATGTTGTCCAGCTCGCGCGCGACCACGTGATCTTTCACAAGTCCGTAGGTGTACTCGCTCATGATGATCGTCGTGCCGTACATTTTGTTCGTTCCTTCGAGACGCGCGCCGAGGTTCACGTTATCACCCATGAGCGTGTAATTCATCCGCCCCTGCGAGCCCATGTTTCCCACCGTCATGATCCCGGAATTGATGCCGATGCCGATGGCGATACGCTTCTCGGGCGGCCACGAGGCGTTGAGCTCCTCGAGCACCTCGATCTGTCGCACTGCGCTCTTGCAGGCGCGGAGAGCGTGGTCGGGCTGGGACAGCGGTGCGCCCCAGAAACACATGATCTCATCACCGACATACTTGTCCAGCGTTCCTTCGGACTCCAGGATCACGTCGGTCATGGCGGTCAGGTAGATGTTGAGATGATTAACGAGCTCCTGCGGCGTCATCGACTCCGAGAGCGTCGTGAAACCACGAATATCGGAAAAAAGCACCGAGAGCTCTTTGTCGACACCGCCGAGCTCCGGGGGATTCTCCAGAATCTGATCCACCACTCGCGGGCTCACATACTTTCCGAACATATCACGTATGCGGCGCTTGTCCTTCTCCTCCGTCATCACCCGGTACACCACCACTGAAAGGAACGTCAGGAGCACGGCAATGGCAGGGGTGGAGAAGTTAATGATAAACGCGAGGTCGTCGAAGATTATCGTCGTCGCGAAGAACAGCACCACAATCAGAAAAAGCGAGGCAAGCAGCGACCAGATGGTAGATAACCGGGAGGCCATGAAGGCCGTTACGAGCGCCAGCACGAACAGGACGAGCAGATCGAGCCACGCCGGCGCATACTGCAGAAAGTTGTCCATCAGGATGGTGTTGAGGGCGTTCGCGTGTATCTCGACTCCGTACATCAGTCCGTGGGGAGTAGTCTTCTCGTCGGCAGCCATCCCCGGTGCGAACGCGCCGACCATGAGAATTTTGTTCTCCACTGCGCGCGTGGGCGGCCAGCTCTCGGGATCCATACCGGGTACCCGCGATGCGTACCCGGCGTATGGGCGGACAGGAAACGTCTGGTAGCCGTCGCGCGAGGGACTGGACCGAGGCCCCATGAAATTGATCAGCATTCCCCCGGTTTCGTCGATCGGAATGGTTATCTCATCAATTCTTCGGTACTCAGCCTCCGCGAGGAGGTTGCCCTCCTCGTCATACTGCGGAAGCTTCTCCATGACCTCGTAGGGGCCCCACTCCCCCGTCTGTGGATTGTAGAGTTGCGGGTCGGGGATGCGGATGTACTCGCCGAGGCGTACCTCGAGGTCGTCGTAGGATTTATTGAAGTAGTCGAGCGCGAGAGTCAACGTGATGGCCGGAACAAAGTGATCCTGAAACTTACGCACCACGTAGTAGAAATCGTCGGGCTCTCCGTCGTTATCCGTGTCCTCCTCCCGCCGGGGTGCCTCCGCCTCCATGCGTGTGCGAAGCTCCGCGATGACCTCCGACGTCAGCGGATGGGGAACCGTATGTTCCCGCCCGTCGGTGTCGAACCAGGCAAGGCGCTGGAAGCTGCTGCGGTCGAGCTCGACACCGGGGGTGAGCGTGTCGAGGCGGAGAGTATCGATGAGCTCCGTCGATTTTGCCACCAGCGGTGCGCGTCGGTAGATTTCGTCGAAGTCATGATAGAAGTTCGCATGCCCGTAGCCGGCGGCCGCACGTCCGAGGGGTTTCAGCGGCGGTTGCATTCCGAGATTGTAGGGAACCTTCGTCCAGTCACCGGTGACATTGGTGACCTTTCCATGTGCCTCGTAGAGGACCTGATGCCGCTCAGCCATTTCCTGAGCGACTTCCGGTGGCGCGGGGCTGCGCTCGAGGATGGTCTCGAGGTAGGCACGCCCATTGTCCTCGAGAGCCTCGCGTAGCATCGCGTCCTCGAAGGCTTCCGCCGCCGGCTCCACGAAAAAGATGTCGAGGAGAATGGAGCGTTCACGGGCGCGCTGATCGGAGATGCGTGCAAAGGAGTTCAGAAGATCGGCATGCCGCGACCGCGGGAACGGCCAGTTACCGAACGCCGAGAGGGTGCGGAAATCCACCCCGATGATCAGAATATCGGGGGAGACGTCGGGATTCCGACGGACCTGCGTGACACCCTCCTGCGTGCTCTCGCCGCGGAAGGTCTGCTTGAGGTTGAAATGCGCGTCGAGCATCTTCGTTTCGAGTCGGTCCAGCATGGGCGTGGTCGTACCGACCACCGCCATGAGAAACACCACGAAAGCCCCGATGACGAGCCCAAAGTAACGAGTCTCCAGGAAGCGAGAGCTTCGCTTGGCCATGTACTCTCCCGACGACGCGCGCTCTTGTAACGAGTTACTCGGCTATAAGGCCGCGTGTTTTGAGAGCGATTATACGGTTTCGGGCCAGATTTGTCCAACTGCTCTCGGGATGCTCGTCCACGAGTCGGTCGTAGGCGTCCCCGGCTATTTCGTAGTTTTGCAGCTCTTCGTTCAGTCGTCCACGGGCGAAAAGGGCACGCGCGAGCTCGGGTGTAGGCTCACTGTCGGCATAGCGCTCGATGAGCGTATCGACGTGCCCGAGGGCCGTCTCGGCGTTACCCGCGGCCTCCTCGGCGGCTGCAGCATTGAGCAGGGCAACCGGAGCGACATGGCTTTCGCGGTACTCCTCGGCCACGCGCACATACGTTTCCGCGGCCGCCGGCCACTCCTCCTGCTCCCAGTCGATCTCCGCGCGAATCATGAGTGCGCGGGATGCCGCATACGTCCCCGAGTACCGGTCCACGAGCTCGTCGATGGAATCCTGAATCGCCTCTTCGAGCGTCGACGCTTCCTCCCCTTCGGCTTCCTGCCAGGCTTCGTAGTCGCGCTGAAGCTCTTCCGCCATCCGGGCGGCCTCGTTTGAGCGGTTCTCCTGAATCTGGAAATAGGCAAAGATACCGATGATCACCACCACGATTCCCGCGAAGGTGAATACGATCGTCTTCCAGTGTCGGCTGAGCAGGTTGGAAATGGCGTCGGCTATGCGCGTTTTTGTATCACGCTCGTCGGTTCGTTGCATTCGTCGGCACTCCTGTGTGGGTTAATGAGAAATATCGAGGTCTTTTATGAGACGGGACAAATAGGTTCGCTGGATACCGAGCACCTTTGCCGTCGCGGTCTGGTTCCAGTCGTTTTTCTCGAGGGTTGTCTGAATGAGGTGTCGCTTGAAGAGATTCAGCGATTCCTTCAACGGACGCCCATTGAAGCTCTCCTGATGGACTTTCTGAGTGGGCTGGAGAATGAGGTCGCCGGGTTGAATGTAGTCGTCCTGCGTGATGACGACGGCACGCTCAACCGCGTTCTGCAGTTCCCGCACGTTACCGGGCCACGAGTAGGAGAGCAACTCCTGCATCGACGCGTCCGAGAATCCCCTCACCTGCTTCTTTGTCTCGCGGTTCACCTTCTTCAGGAAATGAGTAGCGAGCACCGGAATGTCTTCT